>DASQFN010000059.1 GCA_035633115.1 Gemmatimonadaceae bacterium
ATCACGCCCCGAACGCAAAAGGTAACTTCGGTTGACTCCGGGATCCTCAGGGTGGACGGGCGGCGGATCGCTCCCGTCCGGCGGGGCCGGGGGAACCGGGATGCAGTGGCGGATCACGATCGTGTCATCGCCGACGAGCACCTCCTTGATGAGCAAACGCACGAGGCGCTGCCGTTCGAGAATGTCCAGCGTGTCCGCCGCCACTCGCAACCGGGCGAGAAACGCCGAGAGCGACTCCGCGAGCTGCAGATACATCGTCCGCTCTCGTGTCTGATCGGCGATCGATTGCAGCGCGGCGCGCAGCGCCTGTTCGCGCTGACGCAGGGACGGCATCCGCTCCCGCAGCTGCTCCAGCGACAGGAGGTCCTCCTGATAGGCGGTGAGCACCCGCTCGATGCTCTTATCCACCCGCACCAGATCGCGCTGCACCGTCTGCTGGCGCTGTTTCGTCGGGTCGGCGGCGCGCGCAGCGGCGAGGCGCCGATCGAGTTCCTGCTGAATCAAGATCGGATCCTCGAGCAGCCGCATGACCTCGGTCCAGACGATCTGATCCAGCAGATCCTGCCGAACGGGGCGGTTGGTGCAGCGGGGACCGCCAAGGTGCCGCCACCCGTCCGACCCAATGCAGCGGTAGTAGTGGATCAGCCGCGCACTCGAGTGGGTCGAGGTACGCGAGAGCGCGTAACCGCAACGGCGGCAACTCACCAGCCCTTGCACCAGACTCGGCGCGATCGTACGGCGCCGCGATCGGACCTTGTTCTCCTGCAGCAATTCTTGCGCTCGCGCAAAGGTCGGCTCCGCGATCAGCGCCGGCACCGGAATCTCGATCCACTCATCGCGCGGCCGCTCGTGGTTGGCGCTGTCGCGCGTCGCCACGCTGCCCCGCATCCGGAGCGCTCGCGTCACACGCTGGCGGGTGGACACTCGGGTCTTGCCGAAGCACGCCGCGCCTCGGTAGGCCGGGTTGCGCAGCATCGCCCACACCATCGACCGCTCCCACCGTGCCCCGGGCTTCCGCGTCGCGACCCCTTGATCATTGAGCCCCCGCGTGATCGCGCCGATGCTCGAGCCCGCCACCGTATAGGACTCATAGACCTGCTGCACCACGCGCGCCTCGGCTTCGATCACGGCATACGACGCGGGCGCCTCATCACTCTTCCGGATGTAGCGATAGCCGTACGGTGCGCCGCTCAGAACGCTGATTTCGCCGGCGCGCGCCCGGTGACGCTTCCCCCGCCGCGACCGCTCGAGGATTTGGGCGCGTTCGTACTCGGCGATCATCCCTTGAAATTGCACGAGGAGCTGATCCTCGGCGGTCACGCCTTGCGGCGCGTTCAGAAAGCGCGTCTCCACGCCGTGGCGAGCGAGCTCTTCCATCAACAGGATCTGGTACGCGTACTTGCGACTCAAGCGATCGGGACTGTAGACGAGCACGGCCTGGATCTGTCCTTCGGCCGCCAGATCGCGTACCCGCTCCAGGCCGGGCCGCTCGAGCGTGGCCCCGCTATAGCCCTCGTCTTCGACGATCCAGGCCTGCGGCACCTCGAGATCGAGCCTCCTCGCCCACTCGATCAGCGACGACGTTTGGCTCGCAATCGTGTGCGCCTCTCGCTGTTGGTCCGACGATACCCGCGCGTAAATCGCTGCCGTGCGCATGCAGACGCTCCTTTACAGACGCCTCGAGCGGGCGGGCTCGGGCCGGCACCAACAGCTCGTACGCGTGAGCGAGTTTGTCGCCCCGGAGTCGATCGAACGCATATTCGAGCTGAACCCGCAGCGTGCCGCGACGGGCGCACTGCTCAGCCACGTCGTCGCCGTTTGCCGCCGAGCAGTGCGGCCAGCGCCTCGGTAACGAGCTGCCCGATTGTGAGCCCACGGCGCCGAGATTGCAGGCGCAGCGCGCGCACGGTGTGCAGCGGGAGCTTCAACGTGATCGCAACCGTCGGCGCCACCGCGGGAACCGGAGCACGCAGTGCCGCGGCTTCCTGAAGGTAGCGGTACGCTTGCCGTCGTGACATCGCACGGGTATCGGCGAGGTGCCGTGCGGCGTCGGCGACCGAGGTCTGCCGACCCAACAGGCGATACGCGACATTCAACAGGCGCGCCTTGTCCGCCTTCGTCGCTCGCGTCACGTGACATAAACATAGTACTACTTACGGCGCAAATCAAGCACGGCCTGCGACCGCCAGCCCTCGACGACGCGGTCGAACTGAAAGTTACCTTTTGCGTTCGGGGCGTGAT
>DASQFN010000060.1 GCA_035633115.1 Gemmatimonadaceae bacterium
TCAATCGGAATCTCAGCCGGCTTGCCGTCACGCAAGACCACGACGGTCATCGTCCCCTCAATCGCCAACTCTTCGCCTTCGTCGAAAACTTGATAGTCGTAGCGGATCGAGGTGCGTCCGAGTTTACCTACCGTGAACCAGAGGCGGAAGGGCGCATCGAGCGCGAGCATGCGATGAAACTGGCATTCGAGATGAACGCGCGGGAAATCAAAATTCTTGCGCCGGACATCCATCGGCCATTCGATGCCGCGCAAGAGTTCGCTCTCGGCCTCTTCGATGATCTCGAAGATGCGCGGGAAGTGCAGCCGCCCGGCGGCGTCCGCGTCGGCCCAACGGAGGCGGCGTCTAAATTCAATGGATGGAGCGGGCATGTGTGTCATTTTTGGGGCGGTGAAAGAGTAAGGAGAGCCCTGCGATGCAGTGACTCTCCTTGAAATGTCGCACGTTCTTGCCGGTCGGTTAGAAGGTGAACCGGAGGCCGAACTGCAACTGCCGGGGGTTGGCCGCCGAAGTGAAGCCAAGCGGTTCGGTCGGCGCTGCTGCGCGGTTGCCGCGTGCGCGGGTGGTGGTCAAAGCTCTCCGCTGATCAACTGAGAGGCTGCCGACGACGTTGTTGATGCCCGCGAGATTCGTCCGGTTGAAGAGGTTGAATGCTTCAAAGGTCAACTCCAGGAACATGGTTTCTTTGAAGGGGAAGCGTCGGGCTAGGCGTGCGTCGAAACTGTGGAATGGCTCGCCGACCCCTGTGTTGCGTCCCACGTCGAAGGGGCGATCCGATTGCAAGCGACCGTCGTTGTTGGCATCGAAGCCGAGCAACAAATTGAACGGGCGGCCTGAGCCGGCGGTGAAGATCGGGGAGAACAGAAAGTCGCGAAGAATTTTATTTCGCGCGGTACTTTGGAAAACGCCGCTAAAGACGGCGCGATGTCGCTGGTCAAAGGAAGAGAGGGCCCGGTCGAGCCGCAGGTTCAAAGGATTCTGCGCCGAGAAGTCGCTGTTGTAATCCGTCACTTCGTCAATTGACTTGGAGAAGGTGTAGTGCGCGTTGAGGCTGAAGCTGTTGGCGAAGCGACGCTGCACGGAGACCGTCCCCGCATGGTAGAACGAGTTGGCGGACGACTCGTAAATGTTGTCTTGAAAACGAAGGGGACTTAGGAAGTCTGACGTAGCCGGGAGAGTTCCCGTGCATGTCGCGGGGATCGCCGCGCCGAGGCGGAAGAAGCAAGGGCTCGTCGTGCCGGTGACGACGAGCGAAGATTTGAACTGGTTGATGTCGCGATTGCGCGTCAGATGAAGGCCGCGCGTGAAGAGATAGCTGAGTTCTAGCGAGACGCCCGACCCCAAATCTCTCTGGACGCCCGCGCTCGCTTGATACGTGGTCGGCGTTTCATAGTTAGGCTCGGCGCGGAAGCGAACTTCGAGCTGCGCGCCCGGCCTCGGCGTGATGCCGAACTGTGTCAGGTCAGCCGCCGTAATCGGGCGATTGCCGATGACTCCCTGCGCGAGCAGGGTTTGATAGATCTGGAACGAAGAGGGCACGCCGAGAGGGGCGGACGTGGCGGTGGCAAGCACGATGTTGATGTTATCGCCGGGGATGCCGCTGAGAGTCTTGGTGACGTTCGCGACCGAATAGATCGTGTAGCCCGCAAAGATGCCCGCGCCGCCGCGAATCACGGTCTTGCCGTCCTTGAACGGGTCCCATGAAAAGCCGAGGCGGGGTTGGAAGTCGTTCTTGTCAAGCGGCATGTTAAACGGCTCGTCGCTGATCGAATACCGCAGCCCGTAGGTGAGCGTTAAGTTTGGGCGCACCTTCCAAGTGTCTTGTCCGTAAAGCGCGTAGCGGTACGTGAACGAATCAACAGAGGGCTTGCCGAAGCCCTGTTGATAGACAATCGGGAGATTGAGGTTGAAGGCTTGCAGGGCATTAATCGGCTGGTCCAACACGTCGGCGCGGTCGTTTGGTCGCGGACAGGCCGGCGTCGGAACTCTGCCGCCGGGCGTCGTCGCGCCCGTGCCGCCCGCGCAATCAACGGCAAAGGAACTGCCGGTCATGGGATTCAGCAGGAACCCGTTGAGGGTCGCGAGAGTGCTCGCCGGGACGACGTTCGAAAGCGGGATGGCCGCGCCGAAGTTGAAGCGCCCGCCGAAGAAAGTGTCGTTGTTAGATGACACGTCGCTGGCCTGAAACGCCCCGCCGAACTTGAGCGTGTGATTGCCGGTGACGTGTGAAAGATTGTCGATGACGTCGTAGTCGCGCTGGATGGTCGCGGACGGCAGGAAGATGTCGCGCCCGAAGAACCCGAAGCCTTCGATGTTGAACTCAGGGCCGACCGCGTCGTTCGGAATGACATCGAAATCGAAATACCTGTACTGGAGTTTCAACTCGTTGACGGTGCTGTCGCTGAACTGGTGGTTCTCCGAAAACAGGATGCCGCCGTTGAAAGTGTCCAGCGTGCGCCCGCGCGAGACGGCGGTGAGCGCGCCCGCAGCTTGATTCTCAAAATTCGACTTGTTGAGGTTGAAGCGGATGTAAGCCGTGTCGCGCTCGCTGAAGTTGTGATCGAAGCGAGTGCTGAAAGTCGTCTGGCTCGACTGGAAGGGGAACTGCCCGCTCGCAGTGTTGAATAAATTGATGGTGCGGGGGAAGTTGGCAGAGGTGGTTGTCAAAGTGGAGCGCAAGCCCGTCGCGAGCGCCGCGAAAGACGTGGTCGCGAGATAGTTAAAGAGACTGGCCTGTGAAGACGTGACCTGAAAAATGTTCGCACTGTTGAGCAGGTTGACGAAGGTCGTCTCGCCCTGACTGAAGCGTTCGAGGGCGACGAAGAAGAAGGTCTTATCCTGCTTGATCGGGCCGCCCAGCGAGCCGCCGTATTGTTGGCGGCTGAACGGCGATTTGCCATCCGGGTTGAAATCGAAAGGATTGCGGGCGTCGAATCGTTGGCTGCGAAACAGACCGAACAAGCTGCCGTTGAATCTGTTCGCGCCGGACTTGGAAACGATATTGACGATGCCGCCCGATGCTCCGCCGAACTCGGCGTTGTAACTGTTGCGCAGCACCTGAAATTCCTGCACGGCCTCCTGATTCACTGTCTGCTCCACGCCGCCGGAAACCGTATTCGTGCTGCCACCGTCAACGGCGATTAAATTGCCGCGACCGTTGTTGCCGCCGAAAGAGAGTCCCGAATTCGGAGTCTGGGCGACGCGGAAGTCCGACGAGTCGGCGATGTTGTCGGCATCGTTCACGCCGGGAGTGAGCAGCGCATAGTCCAGGTAGTTGCGCCGGCTGATCGGCAGATTAGTGATCTGGCGCACATCAACGACGGATGACTGTTGCGTGCGATCCGTCTCTACCACTTCCATTCCCGCCACAATGTCGACTTTTTCTGTGATGCCCCCTACGCCGAGTTGGACGGGGATGTTGGCCTGCTGGCCGACGGTCAGCTCGACACGCTGAGAGCCCGGCGCGAAACCGCCCGTCGCGGCTTCGATCTTCAAGTCATAAGAGCTTGGCAACAAATTCAAAAAGACATAGTTGCCCTCGGCGTCGGTCGTGGTCGTGCGGTTTGTGCCCTTGCCGACATCGGTGATGGTCACGGTCGCGTTGGGAACTGCCGCACCCGCCGAGTCTGTGACTTGCCCACGCAGCTCCGCAGTCGAGCTCGACGCCTGCGAGAAAGCTGGGGAGACTCCAATGACGAAAACGAAGAACGCCGTCAAAAAAACCTGAGTCAGGCTTCTCATTGATATTTATTCTCCTCGGTCGAATTTTGTGGTGACGGACTGGGCAGCCAGAATACCGGACACGAGGGGTACGCTAAACGACAGTTCTTGAAGGTAATTGACCGGAGCCCGAGAGTCGAGCATAATGACTACCGAACGGTCGGTAAAGTATCACTAGGGCTTTTAGACGTCAAGCCTTTGTTCTATCTCGCTCATCGTTCCGCCCGCCGTTTGTTGCCAGCCC
>DASQFN010000061.1 GCA_035633115.1 Gemmatimonadaceae bacterium
GCAGGCACGCTGATTACCGCGAAACGATCTTTTATCATCACACGCAATAACGGCTTCCTCGTCATCAAGATCAACCGCCCCACGTTCAAATGGCCGTCGATATTGACGATAGAGGTCTGTTTTGGGCATATATCGATATTGCGATATTGGGGACATTCTTGATTATGCCGCGTGACCTCGGAGTGTCGTATTGGGTTTTGATGGTGCTGGCGCTGACGGGGCGGCATTTGGACGACTTCGCTTGATGCAAACCTCTGCGTGTCTTGCGATAAGTAAGGAGCATTCAGCTTATCGTTTGTTAGCCACGATGCATTCAACAGACGATGCAAGGTGCATTGAGCGGCTGCGTTCGACCCTGAGGAGACGGTGGGCGTTGCCGAAAGCGGACATTCAAAGGGGAGCGCAACCGGGGCTGTCAAGCCGTTCGGTTCGCGAAGAACGTTCTCAAGAATGAGCGAAATCGGGCCGAACCAGAGCGCTGCAGCGCCTGATCTACTACCTCCTGGGCGATCTCTGAACAATAGAGCTTCGCAATCCAGGCCTCCCGGCCGATCGAAGGTGATCCAATCGTTGCTGCAGTCGCGATTACACCGGATCAGTCAAGATATACCGCTGACTCCATGTGGCAATCATGTTGGCAACGTAGATCGCATCGGCCTTGCGTGTGAGCAGGTGATCGGCATCGTCCAGCGAAATGAAACTCTTAGGATGCTTAGCCGCAGTAAAGATTTGCACTGCATTAGTGATGTCGACCGTAGTGTCATGCGGCGAATGCATCACAAGCAATGCTTTTCTCAGATGCGCAATCTTGTCTGATAGCTGGTGTTCCGCAGCATCCGCCAAAAACTGGCGCTTGATGCGGAATGGACGTCCGGCGAGTTGTACCTCGGCCTCGCCGTCATTTTCGATTTTGGCGAGATGGTCACGAAACAGTCCGGTGACATGGGTCGGATCGCTGGGTGCGCCAATTGTCACCACCGCTCGCACTTCCGGGATATCTGTCGCTGCGGCCAATACGGCAGCACCGCCCAAGCTATGGCCGATGAGCAGCGCAGGGGCTCGACGCACTTGCCGTAGATGATCGGCTGCAGCAATCAGATCGGTCAGGTTAGATGAAAAATTGGTATTGGGAAATTCTCCCTCGCTTGCACCCAATCCGGTGAAATCGAAGCGCAAGACAGCAATGCCGTGATCGGTTAACGCATGGGCTATTCGGCTTGCGGCAAAAACATCCTTCCCGCAGGTGAAGCAATGTGCAAACAACGCAACGGCATGAATCGGCCCGTCCGGGGCGTCCAGCCGCGCGGCAAGCTTTTGTCCATCTGATCCGGGAAATTCGGTGCGTTCGGCTTTCATACCAACCTCCGGTTCGAGTCAGGATTCCACGCTTTGACCAGCAGCGATCCAGGCATCAATACCACCCGCCGGAGCAAAGCGGAGCGCGAAATTTTCCCCAACTGGTTGCCCCGGGAATCAGGGTTTCTCATACACATGGCCTGTTGACCGCGCAGGTCCGCGCGATGTCCACAGCGCTTCCACGCGCAGCGCGAGTTCAGAGGGGTTCGTCGAACGACCAACGTCCGCGCTTCGATGCTTTCGCGCGGCACAAACTCGCTCGGGCAAGCGGGATTTCGAAAACCGGTGTGCGGCATGAAACGCGCACGTCCGTCCGCACGCGAGTCGTAGCACTTCAAGAGCAGTACCTCATCGGGTCGCATCTCGGACACATAGAACCACTGGTGCGCAGGGTTGCGGCGCACCGAATAGATCTGGCCGCTATGGCGCGGCACCGCCAAGTCGTGCTCGCCGAAGTGAAGAATGTCGGTTGCGACCAGATCCTCGGGCGACACGCTGCGTGCGTCGCACAGCGCGAGCGGGTTGTCCAACACTGGGCCGACGATCGGCCGCCACAGGTTGACGAAGGCGATGTGCCGATCCGCTAGATCGGAGCGCCCGGCCGCATCGAGTATTTCCTGCTTTCGTCTCGGGCCGGACTGCTCAGTGTAGTCGTTGTGCACCTGATCGACCGGCACCCGCACGCCGAGCTCGCCGCGCGTGGCACGCGCCGCGCTGCGTACGTTGTGATCGAACACGATCACCGCGAGCGCACTCGTGATCGCGCGCATCACGGTTTGCACCTCAGGGTAGTAGCGTTCGCGCACTGCAGCTTCGTCGTAGAAGTCGGCGAACCCCGATTGACGTGAATGTAACTCGAACCCATGCTCGTCGAGCCGAAGGCCGTCCGCAATCGAACGCGCATCGCGGATCAACACCAAGTGCTGGACCGACGCCGGGCGCACTGTGGCGAGGCCGCTACTAGGCGGATAGATGCGCACCTGCGTCGGGCCGTCACCGGGTCCGAGATAAGCCATATACGCGTTCACGCCTGGAAGCTCGTCCAACAGCGGCACTCGACTCGACGACGGCGTGGGCAGCATGGCGGCTCCGAGCACTGGGAAAAGTTGGGACATACGAAGAGCAACAGGCGTTGTTTCTCAAAAGGAACCGTACTAATGGATCTGTAACTTGTCAATCACGTTAACTATCACCCTAGGATCGGGCCGAAATGGTGCTCGTTAGCCACGCCATAAGAGAAGCTTCGTTTGCTCTGTAATGCGTGAACTAGGTGTCACATCCCGCTCGATTACCCACCTTCCGATGGAACAGATGCGGATGCGTAGATTCCCACTGTTGCATGGCCTGGATCGGTGATTGGTGGTTGAGGGCGGCTTGAGGCAGTTGGTGGTTGTAGAGCCAGGCGTAGCGGAGCAGCGTGGTTTCCAGGTCTTCGCCGGAGACGAAGCGATGTGTCTTGAGCAGGTCGGCGATCCGACCGTTGAAGCGTTCGACCATGCCGTTGGTTTGCGGGTGGCGCGGGCGGGTCAGGCGGTGTTCGATACCCAGTTCCATGCACAGGCGGTCGAAGGCGTGATCGCCGGTCGGCGTGCGTTCGCCGGTGGTGACGAAACGGTCGGTGAATTCCCGGCCGTTGTCGGTCAGAATCTTCTCGATGGCAAACGGCGCCGCCTTGACCAGACGGGCGAGAAAGCGGCGGGCGTTGGCCGCCGTCTTGGTCGGGTAGAGGGCGATATGCACCCATCGCGTGGCGCGGTCGATGGCGACGAAGAGATAGCGGTGGCCCGTCTCATCGATCATCTGCGGCAGGTACTTCACATCGACATGCACAAAGCCCGGAACATACGCTTTGAACGCCTTGGCTGCCGGGGCGGCGACAACCGGGGTTGCCTTGGCCCGCAAATCCCGCAAGCTGCCGACCTCGCGTCGCTGCAACAGCCGATCCAGCGCCGAACGGCTCATCGCAGGCTCGATGAATTCGCGCACCACCGCCAACAGATCGTCAAGCGGCAACCACAGCATCTCGCGCAAAACCACGACAATCTCTTCCTGACCGGCATTGAGCGTGGTTTGCAGACGATGGGCGGTGTGGCTGCGGTCTGCCACCGAATCGCGCGCCTTCCACTTGTTGATCGTGTCGATGCTGACGCCAAATTGGCGCGCCAACTCGGTCTTGGGCAAGTCACTCGACTGGATCATGGCGCGCACCTTCGGGGTTGTCGTGGCGTTCTTGTGCAGTCTCATTTGCATTTCACCATCCCCCGCAACACTTGTCTGGCAACAAAGATACCCCTTCTGCCAGGAACTATGTGATCGTCCGGGATGGAACA
>DASQFN010000062.1 GCA_035633115.1 Gemmatimonadaceae bacterium
CAGGGCTGGGATGTCTGGCTCGACGGGAAGTTCGCGGGCGCGCTCAGCAGCCGTACGCTGGGGGATTTGGCGACGCTGTCACGAGGGGACTTGCTGGCGGTGTTGCGTCCGGCCTGCTGCGGCAGGCACCGCGAATTCCAAGCCGACCAGCCGCGGTTACGCCTCCCGCAACCGGCGGGCGGGGTGCGCACCAACGCCGGGCGCAGAACCCGGGGGCCGGTCAAACGCGTGCAGTTCAGTACGATGGTCGAGCCACACACGCTGGCGTTCATCGATCAGGAGCGCGGCGCACGTTCGCGCGGCGAATATCTCGACTGGCTGGTGCAGCAAAGCCAGCCATCGCTTTCCGCTGCCTGACTTTCATACTCCGCTTTCATTCCCAAATTCTTTTCGCGGAGGACACCGATGACGACCCTGCCTTTGAACGGCGTGCGGCTGCGGGTGCGTTTAGTCGAAGTAGAACTGAGCCGGCTCAAACTCGACCCGGAAAATCCACGGCTGCACAGCGCTTACCTGGCGCACGACCTGCCCGCCCGGCCCAACGAAAAACAGATTGCCGCCGTGCTGGAACAGCTTCCCGAATTCCAGGCGCTGCTCGACGCCATTACGCGCAACGACGGCGTTTTTCAGCCGCCGCTGGTGAGCGCCGATTTTCGCGTGCTGGAAGGCAACCGTCGCGTTACGGCGCTGCGCAAACTGCACGCCGCCGACGCGCAAAACCAGCAGTGGCGTGCCGTGACGGTGCATCAACTGGGTGGGCGCATTCCGACCGAGCAGGAACGCGCACTGCGCGCGAAGTTCCATCTGGAGAATGCGCTGCCGTGGGATGGGCTGTCGCAATTGACCGAGTATCTGGCCGTGGCCGAACGCGACGGCCCGGACCTGCTGGCGACGATGGTCGGCAAATTCCGCCCGCAGATCGAGCCGCTGATCGTCGCGGGCCGCGCGGTGCGGCGATTTTCCGAGACGTACCCGGAACTGCGCTCGCGGGATTTGCTGCTCATCCTCGTCGGCCTGTGCGGTGTGCGGCGCATCATTCCGGAAGTGACCTTCGCGCCTTCGTTGCGAGTCATTTATACCGACAAGGATGAAGAGCGTCCGCAAAAACAGCCTTTTACCCTGACGCAGGTCTTGAAGTGGCTGGTCGAGGGACGATTCACGCAACCTTACGAGGAAGGCGGGCACACCTACACGGTCAAACCCATTTACGCGCCGGCCATCTTTCGAGAAGCGCGCCAGGCGGGCGAAGAAGCGATGAGCCTGTTTCTGGAAGAAGGCGGATCGCTGGCCAAAGCCAGCGCCTTTCTGCAAAACGGGTACAGCGCCTTGCACCGCGAGCAGCGGCGGGCATTGCGGCAGACGCAAAAGTACCTGGATTTGCTCAACGGAATGAAGACGATCAAACAGAACGAAACGCCCGATTTGTACCGGGAAGCGAAAGCCTGCCTGCACCGGCTGGAACAGTTGGTGGGCAGCAAACACAAGGAGGCAAATTATGTACACGCGCACTGACCTGACGCTGGAGGACCGGTTGGAAATCTTCAGCCGCTACTGGCGTTTCAGCGAGGAGTACGGGACGGTGAGCCACCTGGCGGAAGAGTTCCGCACCAGCCGCCAGTTCGTTTATGACGTAGCGGCGCGAGTCAAGGAGGCGCTCGACTGGCGCCCCGCCGGACGCCAGGAAGTGGATCACCGTCAGGAAGAGATCACACGCCTCCGGCATCGCGTGCGGGAGTTGGAAGCGGATTGCGACCAGTTGACCGGGCAACTGGCAATCGAACGCGCGAAGCCGCGACAGGATCGGTTTCGTTTACTGCTGGAACTGGCCCTCTGTCCGGTTTCGGAAGACAAGATCGTGCGTTGCCTGGAGGCGGCCTTTGGCCACGACGGCCAGGTCTCGGCGGGTTGGGTCAACAGCCAGTTACAAAAGGCCGGCGCGGCGGCACTGTCCATTCTGCAAAAACCGAAATTGCGGAAGGCGATACACGAAGCCGCGATTGATGAACTGTTTCGCCACCGGCAACCGATCCTGTGCGTGATCGATCCGCAGACTTTTCTGGCGACGGTGCCGCAAGCGGCGGAGAATCGGAAGGGGGAAACCTGGCAGGCGGTGCTGGAACAGTATCCGAACTTGGAATTCGTGGTTTCCGATCAGGCGAGCGGACTGCGCAAAGGCGTCAACGATTGTGCGCGGGAGATTGCGCATCAATACGATGTATTCCATTTCAAGCGGGAGATCGGCCGTTGGCTGCGCGGCCAGGAGGCGCGCTGCTACGAACTGATGGAGCAAGTGGAGCAGGCGCGCCGATGGACCGAACACACGCGCCTGCTCGATAGCGCCCGCATTCAGGCGCGGATCGAGCACCGCCAGCAAGCCGCGGCACTGGACGAACGCCTGCTGGCTTTTGACTGGGTTGAGCTGATCGTCGGTTATCTGTATGAAAGCCTGACCGCGTACGATGCCCGGCGGCGCCGGATCAGGACGAAAGCCGGCGCCGAAGCCATGATCGATGAAGTGCTGGGACTGCTCAAAGAGGTCAAACTGATCAATACCAAGCCGCTGATTTCCATGATTGAAGGAGCGCGTCCCGGCCTGCTGACATTTCTGACAGTGCTGGAAAAGAAGCTGGCGGAGATCAAGGTGGATTGGCGGTATGTAACCGGCAGCCGCACGGCGGC
>DASQFN010000063.1 GCA_035633115.1 Gemmatimonadaceae bacterium
AAGATGCCACAGGTCATGATGCCGTTTCGCGTCGCGCTCACCGGGCTCGCCCAGACGCCCGCCATCGACGCCATCGCCGCGGCGCTGAAGAAAGAGGTCGTGCTGCAGCGCCTGGAGCGAGCGGTTTCCGGGTGATATAATTTTCGGCTCGGTCGGGGGTATAGCTCAGCTGGGAGAGCGCTTGCATGGCATGCAAGAGGTCAGCGGTTCGATCCCGCTTACCTCCACCAGAACAAAAGATCAGAACACCTCTCGAATCTTTGCCGTTCTGTAAGTCACGCAGTCCCTATCGTCTAGAGGCCTAGGACATCGCCCTTTCACGGCGGTAACCGGGGTTCGAATCCCCGTGGGGACGCCAGTTACATGCTAAGTAACTGACCTAGAACCAAGTCCACGGAAAGACGGGGCTTTTCTGCCCGGCGTGTAACGCAACGCTGTTTCACTAAGGGTATGAAAGTGCGCTCACAAACAAGGCTAGCGAGTTAACGAACGGCTTCAGACACACATGAACCGAAGCGCGGGGACATTCCGGTAAGAGACCGCGCGTTATGAAATTAAGAGGGAGGAAGTCCAGTGATCCGTTCACTGTCGTTGTCCGTGGTGTTCTTGATGCTGTCCGGCATGGTGAGCGCCGCAGAACTCTACCGCTGTAGGACCTATCAGGGCGGCACGTACTGGTCCTCCGAGCTTTGCCAGAAGTCAAACGGGATCATGGTGTGCGCTGAGCAGCGCGTTGTTCAGGAGGGTTCAAGTCCCTCTGGCGCTCGGATGAGGGGCGTCGTATCCGAAGGCGGGGGTAATGCCTCGCTGGCCGGAGAAAGAAGGCAGGTATGGAGAAGCCTAAATGGGCACGAAGGCGAAAGCCGGATACAGCCAAGGCGGACCTGGAGCCACTTTCTGGCAATGCTCCGGAGGGCAGGGTGTCCATCGCGAGGTGGAATCCGAAGGGCATGAGGAGAAGTACCGGGCCGTAATCGATGGGGGCTGCCCCGACGATGAACCGGTCGGCCAAAGGTGGGGCAAGGTCGAGCCTGCACTATGGAGGCGAAGGCGTACTCATTCACCCACCGCACCAAGGTGTTTGCGGGCGGCACGGTACGGAAGAACAGCGTGTGACCTCAGGAGAACTCGCACGGTTCTCGGGTGGCACCGAGACAAGTGACCCCATAAGCGAGGAGCGAAGTGGGAAGCGATGCCGGGCGAGTGGTCGGAGTGCCGAGTAGTACCGACAAGCGCGGTGAAAGCTGCGTGACCGAGCAATCGGCGACGGAAGTGGGTCGGGGAAGGCGGCAGGCGAAGAGGGTCGGGAAGAGTTGGGAAGCCAGTGAGTAAGGGCGGGAAGGAGGATCAGTTCCATGAGCGAAATACCCGTACATTCTCGTCCGAGGAGACTGGTGGACTGGATCAACCCGACGGAGGCAAGGAAGGTCCATTCATTAATCGACAAAGTGTACCAGCGGAAGAACTTGGAGATGGCCTGGGAGCGGGTGCGTGCCAACCGGGGCAGTGGGGGCGTGGATGGGCAGAGTCTGGAGGCTTTCGAGGCGCAGTTGGACCAGCAGTTGGATCGGCTGCAGCGGGAGTTGACAGAGGAAGCCTATCGGCCCCAACCGGTGCGGCAAGTGCCGATCCAGAAGGAAGGCAAGCCGGGAGAGTGGCGAACGTTGGGCATTCCGACGATCTACGATCGGGTGTGCCAGCAGGCGCTGCTCAATCGACTGGAGCCGATCTTCGAGCCGGTATTCGAGGAGGCCAACTTCGGATATCGGCGAGGGCGATCGACGAAGGATGCCCTGCGCAAGGTGTGGAAGGAGATCGAAGGTGGCAAGGAGTGGATTGTCGATGCTGACCTGAAGGATTTCTTCGGGTCGGTGGATCACGGCAAGCTGCTCATGCTGCTGGGTCGCCGCATAGCCGATGGCCGAGTGTTGCGTCTGATCGAGGCAATGCTCAAGGCGGGAAGCTATGGTAAAGGGCGGCTGTTTCCGACCGAGCGCGGGACTCCGCAGGGTGGAGTGATTTCTCCGTTGCTGAGCAATATCCTGCTCACGCCGTTTGACCAGGAGATGCGACGCAGGGGGTATCAGTTGACGCGCTATGCGGATGATTGGGTGGTCACCTGCGCATCCGCAGCGCAAGCACGAGCGGCGGTGGCGGCGGCACAACGTATTCTGAGCGAATTGGGCGTGCACCTACATCCGCAGAAGACGCGGATCGTGCATGTCCGCTACGGGTTCGAGTTTCTCGGCTACAAGATCAAGCGCGGAGGGCAGCTCGATCTGCCTGCGGGCAAGATTCGTAGCGCAGCACGCTCGGGAGCGCTGTATGCGTACCCGCGCGAGAAATCGATCCGGCGGTTCATGGATCGGGTGCGAAGCCTCACACAGCGGCGCATGCCGCTCAAGACCGATGCGCTGATTCAGCAACTCAACCCGATGCTGCGGGGCTGGGGCGAGTATTTCAAGCGTGCCCATGTCCGGAAGATCTTCAACCGACTCGATCGCTGGGTTGTGCGTCGTATTTGGTCGCATCGCTTCAAGCGTTGGCGTTGTGCGGGCTGGCAGGGGCTCCCCGCTGCCAAGCTCTACGGAGAGTTGGGGCTGGTGAACTTGGTCGGATTGATTCCTTCGCTTGCTTCTCAGAGAATCGAATCTTCGTGAAAGCTGGATGCGGGAAAACTGCATGTCCAGTTTGGGCGGCGGACGGAGGCCAGCGCGCAGGCGCGCCTCCTCCGACCCGACAGCTACGAAGCGGGTAACGACCGCTGAGCGAAGGGGCCTGAATGCAAGAGTGCTTGAGTAAGAGGAGGGGAAACCCGCTTGGATGAGAATCCCACTACGGAGAATCGGGTGCTCGGAGACGGGCTGCCTGAGAGCGTTTCC
>DASQFN010000064.1 GCA_035633115.1 Gemmatimonadaceae bacterium
GTGAGACCCGCTTGAACAGACTCTCGCCCGGGAGTCCGCCGGTAGGGCTTGATACGTATAGCTGGCTGTTACTCGTCACCTCCAGGTTGGTTGCGACAATACCGCCGGTGACGGTCGTCCTGCTGCCGCTGGCGATCTCGACGGAGATGATCCAGGTCAACGTCACCGCCCTCACTCAATTGACCTTTACGACGCGCAGTTCCGGGAAGATACGAGAACGGGCACTCTATCTCGTGGAGTGCCCGTTTCGCCTTTTTGTGTGACCGCCCGCTCACTCGACGAGTGAGGCGCGCTTGATCGGGGGCTCACCCGTGAGTCCGCCGGACATGTCCACCCTTACTATGCTGTTACTCGTCACCGTGACCTTGGTGGCGATCACACCGCCGTTGATGGTCGTCGTGCTCGTGCTGGCGCCCAGCTCGATCGGCTGGGTAGGGAAGTACATGGTGCCGGTGAACACCGCATTCGAGCCGCTGGCGATCACGTTCTCATACACAGTGCCCGCCTCTCCGCCCGCAGGATCCTGGAAGAACAGGATGCCGGCCAGAGGGCCCGTGGTCATCGCCGAGAGAGTTGCCCGCGAAGCGCTTCCCAGCTCGAACCTGCCGAACTTGTTGGCGCCGCCGTTGGCGGCAGTAGCGTTGGTGTTGAAGAAGGTCACGCCAGTGCCGGTGATCACGCCTGAGCCCGACGTGAGGCCGCCCCCTCTCAGGATGTAGAGGCCCGGATTGAGCGTGGCGGTGCCGTCAATCTTGATGCCCCCGCAATGGATCCCTGGCGACAGGACGCGAGTGGTGCTGGAGATGACATTCGTATCGATGAAGTCGCATTGCGTGGGGTTGAAGGACGGCCGCTCCAGGTACGCAAGCGGATCCGGCGAAGGCGCCACTCCCATTTCCATGCTTCCGCTGATCACGATGGTGCCACCAGTCGGGGCGATCCCACCGGTGACGGCAAGGGCATCGCCGGTAAGCGTTCCGTTGCTCTCTATCGCAACCGCCTTGGGGTCATTCGAGTTCACGACGATACCGCAGCCGACGGCCAATAGCGATTCAGACCCGCTCACGCTGAGGGACATCTCGTCATCAGTATCGAGAGCGTAGATGCAGTTCTCAGAAGGGGCGGGGATACCGGCAACAGCGCGCACATCGATGGTCACTGAGTTCCGTCCGAGCAGGCGACCAAAGATGGTGGTCGCGGGACGGGAAATCACCACCTCGACGAACTCGTCGTCGCCTATATAGAACCCGCTCACCGGCCCGTTGTAGACCGACACCGTCACGCCGTCGGTGCCATTCGTGAAGCCGTTCCTCGTCGTCTCGGCGTGCGCGGATGCGAACACCGAATCCTGGGGTTGTGCCCTGAAGATCTCGTGGGCGCCGGCCGTTGCCCCGGCATCGGCAGCCGTCTGGGCGATGCGCCTCTGGCGCTGGAGTGATCCCACGTCTATCGCCAGAGCCGTGACGCTCATGACCCCTACCAGCGAGACGGCCACCAGCGGCAGAATGGCTCCGCGCCTGACATTCGGCCACCGTCCACGCCGCGCAAACGAGGGTCGGCTCTCTAGATGCCCGGGTCCAATCTCACTCAACCCCACTCCCTGTTCGAGAATCAAGCTCCCTCACTCCATATTGCACACGAACAGGTTGCCGTCCTCGCAACAATATGTACGCTCGGCTTCACCGATCAATACAGTATCACGTCGTCCCCACCTTGCCGGCAAGTTAATCCTCAAGCTATTACATTTGTGATGTGAAGGCCGATGGGCCAAGACAAATATATGCGCGAGCGGATGCGCCATGTCTGTCGCTGCTAGACGTTTTCTGCGCCGCCGACTCCGCGTCGCTTCAGCTCTCGAGGCACTTCATTGGTCGGCGCGCGCCAGGTTCGCCCCGTTGCGCAGGTCCCCCTCACTCGACCAGTGAGACCCGCTTGAACAGACTCTCGCCCGGGAGTCCGCCGGTAGGGCTTGATACGTATAGCTGGCTGTTACTCGTCACCTCCAGGTTGGTTGCGACAATACCGCCGGTGACGGTCGTCCTGCTGCCGCT
>DASQFN010000065.1 GCA_035633115.1 Gemmatimonadaceae bacterium
CGGCTTGAACAGCTCGAGCGCCATCAGCTTCGGCAAACCGCATTGGTGCAGCTTCAACTGCGGACCGACGACGATCACCGAGCGCCCCGAGTAGTCGACACGCTTACCGAGCAGGTTCTGCCGGAACCGGCCGCCCTTACCCTTGATCATGTCGGCCAGCGACTTCAGCGGGCGCTTGTTCGCGCCGGTCATCGCCTTACCGCGACGGCCGTTGTCGAGCAGCGAATCGACCGATTCCTGCAACATGCGCTTCTCATTGCGCACGATGATCTCTGGGGCCTTCAATTCAAGTAGGCGCTTCAAGCGATTGTTGCGATTGATCACGCGGCGATAGAGATCGTTCAGATCGGACGTGGCGAAGCGGCCTCCGTCGAGCGGAACGAGCGGGCGCAGGTCCGGCGGAATCACCGGAATCACGTCCATGATCAGCCACTCCGCCTTGTTGCGCTCCTGACCCGAGTCTCCGGAATTGCGGAAGGCGTCGACGACCTTGAGCCGCTTGAGCATCTGCTTCTTGCGGTGCTGCGAGCCTTCGTCGACCAGGCCGGCGCGAAGCTCTTCGGCCACCTTGTCGACGTCGATGCGCTTCAGCAGCTCGCGAACGGCGGGCGCGCCGATGTCGGCGAAGAAGGCGTTGTCGCCTTCGTCCTTTGCCTTCTGCCGAAGATAGAAATACTCGTCTTCGGTAAGGAGAGAATTGTTCTCGATCGGGCGGCCCGGACTATCGGGCACGGCCATGTTCTCGGGAACCGATTCCTGCTTGCCCGCGTCGATCACGACGTAATTCGAGTAGTAAATGACCTTCTCGAGATCACGCAGCGTCAGGTCGACGAGATTGCCCATCGGGCTGGGCAGCGTCTTGAAGAACCAGATGTGCGCGACGGGCACGGCGAGCTCGATGTGACCCATGCGCTCGCGACGGACGCGGCTCAGGGTGACTTCGACGCCGCAGCGATCGCAGATCACACCACGATAACGGATGCGCTTGTACTTGCCGCAGTGACATTCCCAGTCCTTGACGGGACCGAAGATGCGCTCGCAGAACAAGCCGTCCTTCTCCGGCTTGAACGAGCGGTAGTTGATCGTCTCGGGCTTGAGTACTTCGCCCCACGACCACCAGGTGCGGAGGCCCTGCATCTCCAGCCGCTCCCGCTCTTTTGGATCCTTCGGCCCTCGCATCTCCTCGGGTGAGGCGATGCGGACCTGGATGTAATCGAATGAAGACGCGCGGGTCTCGCGCGAGCTGCGAAAATCAATCATGAATTACTCCTCGCTCCCGTTACCGTTGCTGCTCATGGGGCTGTTGCCGAGACCATATCCGCTGGTCGCGTTCGCTCCCATGCTGACGTGAATTCCGAGCGCTTTCAGCTCCTGGACGAGCACGTTGAACGACTCGGGAATTCCCGGCTCAGGCAGATTCTGGCCCTTCACGATCGCCTCGTAAACGCGGCTGCGACCGTTCACATCGTCGGACTTGACGGTGAGAATCTCCTGCAGTGTGTGCGCGGCGCCGTACGCTTCCAGCGCCCAGACTTCCATCTCTCCAAAACGCTGCCCGCCGAACTGCGCCTTGCCCGCCAGCGGCTGCTGCGTCACGAGCGAGTACGGCCCGATGCTGCGCGCGTGGATCTTGTCGTCTACGAGGTGCGATAGCTTCAGCATGTAGATCTCACCGACCGTCACCGGGTTCGAGAACAGCTCACCCGTCCGGCCGTCGCGCAGTCTGAGCTTGCCGCCAGCGGAGATTCCCGCGAGGCGCATCAGCTCGGCGGCGGCTGCGTCGACGTCGATATCCGACTTCTTGCCGAATGACGTGGCAAGCGCCGGAAGCTCGAGATTCTCAAGGACTGAAGTCGCCTCCGCCTCGCGCCGCTTCTCGATCTGAGCGCGGGCGCTTCGGAACTGCGCGCGCACACCCGACGGCATTTCCTCATCGTCCGCCGATCCCTGATGGAACGCGATCTGATTGTCCAGCTCGGCGTTCTCGCGGTCGACCAGCTCCTTCGCAGCACCCGTGAGGAACTCACGGATTCTATTGTAGACGTCGCGGGTCTCGGGGGAGACACCGCGGCGCGCAAGGTCGTCGATGGTCGCGTCGATCAACAGCTCGACACGCTCAGCGTCCGGTCCTCTGTGACGCGTGTCGGCAATGACAGCGCGCAGCTCGGCCTCGCTGATCGTCACGCGCGGCGTACGCAGATCGAGCGCGTCACGCACCCAGGTAATCGCCGCCAGCTTCAGCAGCAATCCGATCTCGCGCTCGTTGGCGCCCTGGAACACAGGCGTCTTGGCGTAGAATTCGAGCAGTCGCGCCGCCCAGCCAAGATGCGTCTCCAGAATCTGTCCGACGTTCATACGGCTTGGAACGCCGAGCGGATTGAGAACGATGTCGACCGGCCGTCCGTCGGGGAGGAACGGCATATCCTCCTCGGGAACGATGCGGGCAACGATACCCTTGTTGCCGTGGCGCCCCGCCATTTTGTCACCGACCGAGACCTTGCGCTTCTCCGCCATGTAGACCTTCACCAGCTGGATGACGCCCGGAGGCAGCTCATCCGGCTGAAGCACTCTGTCGATGCGCTCTTCCGCCTTCTCCTCGAGTCGCGCTTTCTCTTCATTTGCGGCCTCGATGATAGTGCGGATCTTCTCGTTCGCGCCTTTGTTCTCGAGGCGGAACGTCTTGAGATCGAGCGTGGCGAGCTTGATGTCGGCAAGGACCGTCGCTGTGAGCTTAGTCCCTGACGGAATCGCCTCCTCCACTGTCCCGCTCTTGAGCGCCAGGCCGACTGTCTGTCCTTCGAGCAGCTCGACAAGCTCGGCATCCCGGACCTCGTTGACGCGGATCTTCTCCTCGCCCTCGAGCCGCCTGATGTCGCCGATACGCTCGCCGCGGTCCTTCTCGACCACCTGGTCGTCAACGCGCGAGAATATCTTGACGTCGATCACGACGCCTTCCATTCCCGGCGGAACCTTGAGCGATGAATCCTTCACGTCCTTCGCCTTCTCGCCGAAGATTGCCGTGAGGAGCTTCTCCTCGGGAGAGAGCTCTGTCTCGCCCTTCGGCGTGATCTTTCCGACGAGGATGTCGCCGGGCTTCACGTGCGCACCGATGCGAACGATTCCGCGCTCGTCGAGATCGTTGAGCGCTTCCTCGGCCACGTTGGGAATCTCACGCGTGATCTCTTCCTGCCCGCGCTTGGTGTCGCGCACGTGCAGCTCGAGCTCCTGGATGTGGATGGACGAGTAGACGTCCTCCTTCACCAGCCGCTCGGAGAGAACGATGGCGTCCTCGAAGTTGTGTCCGTACCACGGCATGAACGCGACGGTGACATTCGCCCCGAGCGCGAGCTGCCCAAACTCGGTGGACGCTCCGTCGGCGAGAACTTCGCCCGCCTTTACCTTCTGTCCGCGCCGTACGAGCGGGCGCTGGTTGATCGCCGTGTCCTGGTTGGTTCTCCAGTACTTCTTGATCTTGTAGCGGTCGTGCTGGGTCAGACGCGCAAGCGGACGACTCGCGTCCTTCTTGCCGCCGCCGTTCGTCACTGTCGTGCCGGTTCCCGTATCGACAATGATCTCGTCGGCGGTGACACTCGTGACCGTGCCCGGGCGCTGAGCAATGATCACAGCTCCGGAATCACGCGCGACTTTCTCCTCGAGCCCGGTGCCGACGAGCGGCGTCCGCGGGTTGAGAAGAGGAACGGCCTGCCGCTGCATGTTCGAGCCCATCAACGCGCGGTTGGCGTCGTCGTGCTCGAGGAACGGAATGAGGGCGGCGGCGATGGAGACGAGCTGCTCCGGCGCGACGTCCATGTAATCGATGCGCTCGGGAGCCACCAGAGGGACGTCACCGCGCTGGCGGCAAAGCACGAGCTCGTCGACGAATGACCCGTCGGGGTTGAGCTGAGCGTTCGCCTGGGCGATGGTCACGTCCTCCTCGCGGTTAGCGTCGAGCCACGAGATCTCGTCGCTGACCTTGCCGTTCTTCA
>DASQFN010000066.1 GCA_035633115.1 Gemmatimonadaceae bacterium
ACCAACGAACCGACGCATACCCACGAACCAACGCATACCCACGAACCGACACTGAAGAAGCCGCGTAAACCACTCCGGCTGTGGCCCGGCGTGATCGCCGCGGCGCTGCTGGGGCTGGGCCGTTTTGTCGTTCCCATCGTCGCACCCGAGGCGGCCCTCTACGGGTTGCTCGGCGCTGCCTTGGGCATATTGGGTATTGTCGTGTGGTGGTTGTTCTTTAGCCGCGCGCGTTGGTTCGAGCGCTTGGGCGCCCTCGTACTGATGGTCGTCGCGTTGTTCGCTACATTCCGCATCGTCCACGTATCAATTGCGAATGGGGCCATGGGGTATTTGTTTCCTGTCCTGGCCGTCCCGGTTCTTTGCCTCGCCTTAGTAGCCTGGGCGGTGGCCACCCGTCGTCTTTCTGACAGACTTCGGCGCGCGTCGCTGTTGGTGACCATCCTGCTCGCGTGCGCAGTGTTCACGCTCATACGGACAGGTGGCTTCACAGCCAACTTCGATAACGATTTCGCGTGGCGGTGGTCGAAGACTCCCGAGGAGCTGCTCCTGGCCCAAGCCGGCGACGAGCCGACAAATCCTACGTCAGCTCCGGCAGCGGCGAAGACGGGAGCCGACTGGCCCGGTTTTCGCGGGCCCGGACGCGACAGCATCATTCGCGGCGTGCGGATCGAGACGGACTGGTCGAAGTCGCCGCCGGTCGAGCTGTGGCGCCGGCCGATCGGACCGGCCTGGTCGTCCTTCGCGGTCCGCGGCGACCTCCTCTACACCCAGGAGCAGCGCGGTGACGACGAGGTCGTCGCCTGCTACAACGTGACCACCGGCAAGCCGGTGTGGAGACACAGCGACGCGGCCCGGTTCTGGGAGTCGAATGGTGGCGCCGGCCCGCGCGGGACGCCGACCCTTAGCAACGGTCGCGTATACACATTTGGTGGGACCGGAATCGTGAACGCGCTCGACGCCGGTAACGGCGCCGTCATGTGGTCGCGCAATGCGGCGTCCGACACCCAGACGAAGGTTCCGGGCTGGGGTTTTGCGAGCTCGCCGTTGGTGATCGACGACGACGTCATCGTCGCCACCGCGGGTACGCTCGTCGCCTACGACCTGGCCACCGGCGAGCCGCGCTGGTTCGGCCCGAAAGGCGGCGGTGGCTACAGCTCGCCACATCTAGTGACGATCCATGGAGTCCCGCAGATTTTGTTGCTGAACGGAACTGGCGCGACCAGCGTTGCGCCATCCGATGGCAAGCGACTCTGGGAACACCCATTATCGAGCAACACCCGCATCGTGCAGCCGGCCCTGACCGCAGACGGTGACATTCTGGTCAACGACGGCGAAGGAAACGGCATGCGCCGCATTGCAGTCGCGCACGGACCCGGTGGATGGACCGTCGCAGAGCGCTGGACCTCGGAGGGGCTGAATCCCTACTTCAACGACTTCGTCGTTCATGATGGCCATGCCTTCGGCTTCGACGGCAGCAACATCGCGTGTATCGACCTCAAGGACGGCCAGCGCAAGTGGAAGGGCGGACGCTACGGTCACGGCCAGCTCGTCCTGTTGCCCGACCAGAACTTGCTGCTGCTGTTGTCGGAGGAAGGTGAGCTGGCGCTGGTCGGGGCAACCCCCAACCAGTTCACGGAGCTCTCGCGGTTCCCGGCGATCAAGGGCAAGACATGGAACCACCCGGTGCTGGCTGGCGATGTACTGCTGGTTCGCAACGGCGAGGAGATGGTCGCGTTCCGACTGTCCCTCGCGGGCCGCTGAAGGGAGTTGCCTTCGCGGCCATCGCGGCTGGGTGAATTGAATCACTGGACTCAGAAACCCTTACATTCTTGCTGCGAGGCGAACACCTGACTATGCCTGAAAGAATTGAGCGTGGCTTATGGCCTCATCCGCCGATCAAACTCGCAGATGTTGTGCGTCATCTTGCTAGAGTCCTTGAAGCCGAGAAATGGTTTCCGCGTGAGTGGAAGCCTGCTGTTCCAGGTGGAGCTGTTTGGGAAGGCGGCGTAATCGAGCGTCAATCACCATCGAGATATATCTATCGGGCGCAAAGACATCATCCTATTAATCCGAATTTGCTGGCAGAACAAACCGAGAAGACATTTACCTCATCGGAGGCTGCTGCTCATTTTTATCCGAAATGGGATTTGAATCTGCCGGGAGATTTAGATGGGTGGAATGTTGTCGCGTAGAAGCCGCCCAACGAATTAAGGATTCTTGTCGCGCGAGTCTTCGAGCCGCGACAAAATCGGGGGTTGAACTGAATCCGCGGGTCAAGTTACGTTGTTTGGAGTTTCAATGCCTTTTTGCGTGAGGTGAGTGGCGAGCTTGCTACTTCTGAGCCGGAGGATTGAGCCGCTTCGAGGCGGCCAGAAGCGCGGGGCTTTCCCCATCAGCACCTGAAAGCAGATCCCCTGGCCTCACAAAAGCAGCGCCAGACAGAGGAATAGCTGGGCGCCCTATTAATACAAGGAGCGCAGCAGGCGCTCAGCGATTACCCAAACCTCGAGCGAGTATCACCATCATCATCATGGGGGCACCTTGGGTTCCGGCGGCAGCACTTCAACAAGGAGCAACTGTCCAATGCCGCAGAGGGGACAGCGAGCGGGCGCCGACTGAAGAGCTTGTTCTGTAGGCGGAGTGTCAGGAGCGGAGTCGACGGCATTGGTAGTCGTCGAGGTGCTCAGCAGCGTGCGGGCGTGCTCGAGTTGCTCCCTACAGGTGGGACTCCAAATGCCGTAATACCTGAC
>DASQFN010000067.1 GCA_035633115.1 Gemmatimonadaceae bacterium
TACGGGTTGCTCGGCGGTGCCTTGGGCATTTTAGGTATTGTCGTTTGGTGGTTGTTCTTCAGCCGCGCGCGTTGGTTCGAGCGCTTGGGCGCCATCGTACTGATGGTCGTCGCGTTGTTCGCTACATTCCGCATCGTCCACGTATCAATTGCGAATGGGGCCATGGGGTATTTGTTTCCTGTCCTGGCCGTCCCGGTTCTTTGCCTCGCCTTAGTAGCCTGGGCGGTGGCTACCCGTCGTCTTTCTGACAGATTTCGGCGCGCGTCGCTGTTGGTGACCATCCTGCTCGCGTGCGCAGTGTTCACGCTCATACGGACCGGTGGCTTCACAGCCAACTTCGATAACGATTTCGCGTGGCGGTGGTCGAAGACTCCCGAGGAGCGACTCCTGGCCCAAGCTCAAGACGAGCCCGCGGCACTCTCCGCAGCTCCGGCGGCGGCGAAGACGGGAGCCGACTGGCCCGGTTTTCGCGGGCCCGGACGCGACGGCATTGTTCGCGGCGTTCGCATCGAGACGGACTGGTCCAAGTCGCCTCCGGTCGAACTTTGGCGCCGGCCGATCGGACCGGCATGGTCGTCCTTCGCGGTCCAGGGAGATCTTGTCTACACGCAGGAACAACGCGGTAAAGACGAGGTGGTCGCCTGCTACAACTTGACCACCGGCAAGCCAGTTTGGAGACACAGCGACCCAGTCCGGTTCTGGGAGTCGAATGCCGGCGCCGGTCCGCGCGGGACGCCAACCCTCAGCAATGGGCGGGTCTACACATTGGGTGCCACTGGAGTCCTGAACGCGCTCGACGCCACTAACGGCGCCGTCGCGTGGTCGCGCAACGCTGCGTCCGACACCAAGACGAAGCTTCCCGGTTGGGGTTTTGCGAGTTCACCGTTGGTAGTCGGCGTCGTCGTCGTCGTCGCCACCGCCGGCAAGCTCGCCGCTTACGACCTCGCCACCGGCAATCCGCGTTGGTTCGGCCCGGAAGGCGGCTCCGGCTACAGCTCGCCACATCTATTGACCATCCACGGAGTTCCCCAGATCCTGCTGCTGAGCGGAACGGGTGCGACCAGCGTCTCGCCAACCGATGGCAAGCGACTCTGGGAGCACCCATTGCCGCCCGGCCCCCGCATCGTGCAGCCGGCCCTGACCGCGGACGGCGACATCCTTACCCACGACGGCGAGAGCAGCTACATGCGCCGCATTGCAGTTGCGCAGGGACCAGGTGGATGGACCGTCGCAGAGCGCTGGTCATCGGTCGGGCTGAATCCCTACTTCAGCGACTTCGTCGTTCACGAGGGCCATGCCTTCGGCTTCGCCGGCAGCAGCATCGCGTGCATCGACCTCAAAGACGGCGAGCTTAAGTGGAAGGGCGGACGCTACGGCCATGGCCAGCTCGTCCTGTTGTCTGACCAGGACTTGATGCTGGTGTTGTCGGAGGAGGGTGAGCTGGCGCTGATCGGTGCGACCCCCGGCCAGTTCACGGAGCTCGCGCGGTTCCCAGCGATCGAGGGCAAGACCTGGAACCACCCGGTGCTGGTCGGCGACGTCCTGCTGGTTCGCAACGGCCAGGAGATGGTCGCGTTCCGGCTGTCCCTCGCGGGCCGCTGACGGGGGTTCCTTCGCGGCCATCGCGGGTGCCGCCCAAACGTCGTTGGACCGGAGCGGCGAATAGCGTGTGTCTCAACTAGCGTGGTAGTTTTCAACTGCTTTCTGACCGCGCCGCCCGGTCAACTCTGCGTTCGGCGTCAGCTTGATCATTCTTGAAGTGTTGTGATGCACTCTGCACTTTACCAGCGAGTCGATATGCTGCTTGCCGCGTGGAGAACCAACAACCGGGTCAGCGTCTTCCTGGTCGAGCACCTACCCCACGAGTTATGGGGAGCCACAGTGCCGGGGGCTCCACGTCGAACCGTTCGGATGATCGCCGGCCACATCCACAATGCGCGGTGTATGTGGATCAAGACGCTGGGAAAGGACCACGGCATCGCGGTGCCGCGAGCCGTCAATCGACACAAGGTTGGGCCGAAGGAGCTGATTCCAGCACTAGGCCACAGTAGCCGCGGCATTATCAGTTTGCTGACGCTCGGTTGTGACCGAGGGGGCGCGATCCCAGCCTCCTCGTCGTATACTTGGCGCAACCTTCCCCTCGATGTCGGGCATGTCCTAACCTATTTCGTCGCGCATGAAGGTCACCATCGCGGGCAGATTGTCATGCTCGCCCGCCAACTGGGCTATCGTTTGCCCGCTGAGATTACGGGTGGTCTTTGGCAATGGTCGAAGCGCGCCAAAGAGGCTCGGAGCTAGATTTCGCTGACGCCGAACAATTTTGGACGCGAGCGGAACCGGCGCGATTGTTATCGACAGCGTGCTCGTACCGCAGTTGTCTTCCGCCGCGTCAACTCAATCGTTCGCCCTCGGTGCTTTGGAGGTTGTGTGCTGCTCGACACGTTGAAAGCATCGGTTGTGCCGCAGTTCTTTCCCGCGAGCTGGCTAGAGGAATGTCCGATCGTATTCTTCGACTTTCCGTCGAGAATCCGCATTGGCTACGTCCTGCGAGAGGAAGGGGGCTACTCTTATGCTCCCAATGTCCCGCGCCAAAGCGGAGGCGTTCTGGCACAGCACGTCCGCGAATGTAGCGCGCGGCGAGCGAGTGGTGCTCGTCGCTGAAGACGCGGGAGCGATCGTCGGCACTGTTGAGGTCATTTTGGATCAGCCTGAGAATCAGCCGCATCGCGGGGACATCGCGAAGATGCTTGTGCATCGACGAGTACGTCGGCAGGGTGTTGGTGCAGCGCTGCTCGCTGCCGCCGAG
>DASQFN010000068.1 GCA_035633115.1 Gemmatimonadaceae bacterium
AGCGGCAGCAGGACGACCGTCACCGGCGGTATTGTCGCAACCAACCTGGAGGTGACGAGTAACAGCCAGCTATACGTATCAAGCCCTACCGGCGGACTCCCGGGCGAGAGTCTGTTCAAGCGGGTCTCACTGGTCGAGTGACGAGAGCCTAGGCCGCCAGCGACTCCACCGGGGCGTCAGGAACCGGGACGAACTCCCCTTCCCAGCGCGCCATCACAACAGTCGCGAGGCAGTTCCCGACGAGATTGACTGTCGTCCGCGCCATGTCCATCAGCTCGTCCACTCCGAGAATCAGCGCGACGGCCTCGAGCGGCAGACCGAACGTCGCCAGCGTCCCTGAGAGAATCACCAGTGACGCCCGCGGGACAGCTGCAACTCCCTTGCTCGTCAGCATGAGCGTGAGCATCATGATCAGCTGCTGGCCAAGTGTCATGTCGACCCCGGCCGCCTGCGCGGCGAACACGGACGCCACCGCAAGGTACAGCGTCGTCCCGTCGAGGTTGAACGAGTAGCCCGTCGGCATCACGAACGCCACGATGCGCCGCGGCACGCCAATCCGCTCCATCGCCTGCATCGCGCTCGGCAGAGCAGCTTCCGACGACGTCGTGGAGAACGCAATCAGTGCCGGCGCCTTCACCGCCTGGAGGAACTGCCTCATCGGAACCTTGAAGAAGTACGCGATCGGCACGAGCACGAACACGACGAGTACGATGAGGGCACCGTAGAGCGTGAGTATCAGCTTGCCGAGGTTGATCAGCACGCCGATGCCGCTGTGACCCACCGTCACGGCCATCGCGGCGCCGATCCCGATTGGCGCGAAGCGCATCACTATGCCGGTGAACTTGAACATCACTTCCGCGAGCCCCTCGCAGCCCGCGAGCACAATCTCCTTTGGCCGGCCCCTGACCTGGGACAGAGCCACCGCAAACAAAATCGAGAAAAATACAATCTGAAGAACGTCGTTTTTCGAGGCGGCCTCGAAGAAGCTGGTGGGGACGATGTGCTCGATGAAAGCTGAGGCTGTCGGGGTATTGCTCGCGAGCGCTTTCCCCTGCTCCGCCGAGGCGGCGAGCACGACGCCGTCTCCGGGCCGGACGATGTTCGCCGCGGCAAGACCGATGAACAGCGCGAGCGTCGTGACGATCTCGAAATAGAGAATCGACTTGAACGCGAGACGACCCACTCGCTTCATGTCGTCGCCATGTCCCGCTATCCCGACAACCAGTGTTCCGAAGATGATCGGCACGATGATCGACTTGATCATCCGCAGGAAGACGTTGGAGAAGACCTTGAGCGAGGCGGAGAATTCGGGCGCGAGCCATCCCACGAGGACGCCGATGACCATCGCGATGAGGATCCACTTTGTGAGTGAGACCCGACGGAGCTGGGTGAAAATGTTCAAGCTTCGATCCCCGTTTGCGGCGCGACAGGGAGACTCCCGCGCCGGAGGGTGGACTTGCGATATCCGTACAGGAAATAAATCGCGATGCCGATAAGCAGCCAGACCCCAAATCGCTGCCACGCGCGGACCGGCAGCCCGAACATGATGTAGATGCACGCCCCCGCCCCGAGCAGTGTCACCGGCCATACGAACGGGACGCGGAACGGTCGCGGACGGTCCGGCTCGGTGTAGCGAAGCACGAGCACGCCGATACATACGATCGCGAACGCGGACAGTGTTCCGATATTCGTGAGGTCGTAGATCTCGTTCTCCTCAGCGAGGAGAGCACCCACGGCGACCGCGATTCCGGTCACCAGCGTCGTAATGTGCGGCACACGCGATTTGTGATGAACCTTCGATGCCCATCGCGGCAGCAGTCCGTCGCGCCCCATCGCGTAGAAAATTCGTGGCTGGCCGTACTGGAACACGAGCAGCACGGCAGTGAGCGAGACCACTGCGCCGAGCGACACAATCCAGCTGACGGTGGTCAGTCCCGCAAGTGTGAGAGCCCTGGCCAGCGGATCGGCCCCCTTGAGATCCTGGTACGGCACCATTCCGGTCGCCACCGCGCCGACTATCACGTAAATGACAGTACAGATTGCGAGGCCACCCAGAATTCCTATGGGCATGTTTCTCTGCGGATTCTTCGTCTCTTCGGCGGCCGTCGAGATTGCGTCGAATCCGATGTAGGCAAAGAATATGATCGCTGCACCCTGGTGAATCCCGCGCCAGCCATTCGGCGCAAACGGCACGTAGTTCGACGTGTCGATGTGCATCGCTCCGACTACAACGAACAAGCCGAGCACGAGCAGCTTGATGACGACCATGATGTTGTTCGCGCGCGCACTTTCCCGCACTCCGCGCAACAGAAGCCAGGTGATCGCCATGACGATCGCAAAGGCCGGAATGTTCACGAGCACCGGAATGCCGGCTATTCTGGGCGCCGTCTGGAGGAGACCGTGAATGGCGGGGTCCGAGCTCAGAAGCGCGGCGCGGTATCCGTGAGTGGTCCAGGCCGGAAGATCAATTCCGAACGCCGTGAGAAACGATGTGAAGTATCCGCTCCATGCAACGGCCACGGCGATGTTGCCGACCGCGTATTCGAGTATGAGGTCCCAGCCAATGATCCACGCGACGACCTCGCCGAGCGTCGCGTACGAGTACGCGTAAGCGCTGCCCGCCTGCGGTATCATCGAGGCCAGCTCTGCGTAGCACAGCGCCGCCAGCGCGCAAACGGCGCCAAGCAGAATGAACGAGATGATGAGTGCGGGGCCTGCACCGTATCTGACAACTACGCCGCTGGGAAGGATCTCCCCTGCGGCTGCGGTCCCGATGGATGAGAATATTCCGGCGCCGATGACTGCGCCGATGGCCAGCATTATCAGGTCGCCGGCTCCCAACGCCCTCTTCAGGGCGTTGGGATGACCTTCCTCCGCGAGCAGCTCCGATATCGGCTTCCGCGCGAAGAGGGACATGTGCCGCTGTTACTTCTCGATCCGCATGGCGTAGAATGACCGCCAGACGAAGGTTACTGAGACTCCGAGGAAGAGCGCGGCGAGGACGTGGGTGAGTATCGGACCGCGCTGCTCCGCGAGCGACACAGCGAGCTCGACGGCGAGAAGGCCGAAGAGCGTCGTGAACTTGATGATCGGGTTGAGAGCAACCGACGACGTGTCCTTGAACGGATCGCCGACAGTGTCGCCGACGACGGTCGCCGCGTGGAGAGGTGTTCCCTTCTCCTTCAGCTCCACCTCGACGATTTTCTTCGCGTTGTCCCAGGCGCCGCCCGCATTCGCCATGAAGATCGCCTGGTAAAGCCCGAAGATCGCGATGGATATCAGGTAGCCGATGAAGAAATACGGCTCCACGAAAGCAAAGCCGAGTGTCGCGAAGAACACCGTAAGGAAGATGTTGAACATTCCCTTCTGGGCGTACCTGGTGCAGATCTCGACGACTTTCTTGCTGTCCGCAATCGATGCCTTTTCAGTCGACTCGAGATTGATGTTGGCCTTGATGAATTCAACGGCCCTGTACGCCCCGGTCGTTACCGCCTGAGTCGATGCGCCCGTGAACCAGTAGATGATCGCTCCGCCGGTGATCAGCCCGAGCAGAAACGGCGGATGCATCAGCGAGAGAAATGGCAGGAATTCCGGCTGCAGTCCCTCTGTGAGGCTCATGATGATCGAGAAGATCATCGTCGTGGCCCCAACGACCGCCGTCCCGATGAGAACGGGCTTTGCCGTCGCCTTGAAAGTGTTGCCGGCACCGTCGTTCGCTTCGAGCAGGTGCTTGGCACGCTCGAAGTTCGGAGTGAAGGCGTGGTCGCGCTGCAGCTCTGCGGCGACGCCCGGGAGCTGCTCGATGGTGGAGAGCTCGAAGATCGACTGTGCGTTATCCGTCACCGGACCATAGGAATCGACGGCGATCGTGACCGGACCCATTCCAAGGAATCCGAACGCAACGAGGCCGAACGCGAACACGGCGGGCGCGAGCATGATGGCGCCCATCCCGAGTGTACTCACGCCATAGCCAATCGACATCAGCACCATGATCGTCATGCCCAGCCAGTAGGCGCTGAAGTTTCCGGCCACGAGGCCCGAAAGGATGTTGAGCGACGCTCCGCCCTCGCGCGACGACGTCACGACTTCGGCGACGTGACGCGACTCCGTCGACGTGAAGATCTTCACGAGCTCGGGAATGATCGCTCCGGCGAGCGTGCCGCACGTGATGATCGCCGACAGCTTCCACCAGAGCGACGTATCACCGCCGATGTCGGGAATCAGGAAGAACGAGACGACAAAGGTCAACGCTACCGAGACCAGCGAAGTGAGCCACACGAGTGACGTCAGCGGCGCTTCGTAATTCATCTCGTCGGCCGTTACGTAGCGGCCGCGGGCAATCGCTTCGTTGACGAGGTAGGATGCTCCGCTGGCGATGATCATCATCACGCGCATGGCGAAGATCCACACGAGCAGCTGCACCTGCGTTGCCGGGTCGCGCACCGCCAGAAGGATGAACGAGATCAGCGCGACGCCTGTTACGCCGTAGGTCTCGAATCCGTCGGCGCTCGGCCCCACCGAGTCGCCGGCGTTATCGCCTGTGCAGTCGGCGATGACACCGGGGTTCCGCGCGTCGTCTTCCTTCACGTTGAAGACGATCTTCATGAGATCGGCTCCGATGTCGGCGATTTTCGTGAAGATTCCTCCGGCAATTCGCAGAGCGGCCGCGCCGAGGGATTCGCCGATTGCGAAGCCGATGAAGCATGGACCTGCGTAGTCACCTGGAATGAACAGAAGGATGCAGAGCATGATCAGCAGCTCTACCGAGATGAGCGCCATTCCGATGCTCATGCCTGCCTTGAGGGGAATAGCGTAACACGGGTAGGGTTTTCCGCGAAGGCTTGCGAACGCAGTGCGGGAATTCGCGAAGGTGTTGATTCGGATGCCGAACCAGGCGACGCCGTAGCTCCCGCCTATGCCCACGAGGCTGAACGCCAGGATGATCGCGACCTTTATCGGCTCGAACGCGAGGAGCCAGCCGAAGTAAAGGAGAATGACGAACCCGATGAAGAGCTCGAGAATCAGAATGAATTTTCCCTGGGTGATGAGGTACGTCTTGCAGGTCTCGTAGATCAGCTCGGATATCTCGCGCATGGACTCGTGCACCGCCATCCGCTTGAGCTGGCCATAGATGATGAGTCCGAACAGGAGGCCCGCGGCGCAGACGAGGAGGCCGGCCATCAGTAGACTTCGACCGTCGATCCCCATGAAATCGACCGACGAGAGGTCGGGGATCACGAGACTCGCCTCGCCCCCGGGGCGATGAGCAGGAACCTGGACCTGCGCCGAGTCCTGAGGCGGTGTACCGACCTGAGCCAGAGCGGGGGGCGCGAGAATCGACACGCCGGCAAGCCCGAGCAGAGCGGCAAGCATCAAGGGAGCCGCGCGGCGTAAGGCCGGGTGTACCAAAACTTTCATTGCTGATCTCCTGGGGGTTACTTGCAAAATTGGCGTCGTTCTTTCGGGCGGCGCCAAATTGATTGCTAGGGTTGATGCTACAGTTGAAACACGGACGCCGACTCGACTAAGGCTGCGGCTCCGCCTTCCGCCAAAGGAAGTAAACCGGAATGCCGAGTGCTACGAGCACGAGACCCGACAGTGCCTGCACGCGGGTCGTCTCGGAAATCAGAAGCACCACGGCAACGGTCAGGGCGAGCACGATATATAGCGCCGGGAGAACCGGATATCCCACCGCCTTGTACGGCCGTTCCGCATCCGGGCGCTTGCTGCGCAGAATAAAAAGTCCAATCGTCGTGAATGCGTAAAATATCAGGGCGGCGAAGATGACGTAATTGAGCAATTGACCGTATGTCCCGGTGAGGCACAGCAGGCTTGTCCAGATTGCCTGGGACACAAGTGCGACGGCCGGAACGTGGTTCTTGCTGAGAGTGCCGACGCTCTTGAAGAAAAGACGGTCCTTCGCCATCGCATAGTAAACGCGCGCGCCTGAGAGAATCAGGCCATTGTTGCAGCCGAAGGTCGAGATGAGAATTGCCGCAGCCATCAGACTGCCGCCAATCGGCCCGAATATCATCTCGGCGGCCGCGCTTCCGACACGGTCCTGCGTCGCGTGCTGGATGCCGCGCTCGAGCACGGTCGCACCTTCCTTGATGCCCTGCAGCGGCAGCACGTTGAGATAGGCGACGTTAGCCAGGAGGTACAGGAGCGTTACCAGACCTGTTCCGAGGAATAAAGCCAGCGGAAGATTGCGCTGCGGATTTTTGACCTCCGCCGCGGTGAAGGTGACGTTGTTCCACGCGTCGCTTGCGAACAGCGATCCGACGAGCGAAGCGCCGAAGGCGATCATGAACACCGACGTGATCGACACGTTGCCGGTGAACGCGCCGGGTCCGAAATTGGCCGCGAGCGCCTCGGCGTTCCGGCCAATTGTCAGTCCCAGGATGATGAGCGCCGCGAGCGCACCGGTCTTGATGAGGGTAAGGCTGGTCTGGACGAACTTTCCCTCGCGAATCCCTCGAAGGTTGATCCAGGTGAGAACCCAGATCGATATGAGCGCGATAAGTCGCTGCGGAGACAGGCCGACATCGATCACTCCGCCTGGCGAATTGATGGAGAAATGCGGAAACCAGGCGTACAGGTCGGGCGTGATCGCCGGCCAGAGGACGCCGAGAAATCGTCCGAAGGCCACGGCGACTGCTGCGATGGTGCCGGTCTGGATGACGATGAACAGGGTCCATCCATATAGAAAGCCCATTAGAGGGCCCATTGATTCACGCAGAAATACGTACTGCCCTCCGGCGCGTGGATACATTGCCGCGAGCTCGCCGTAGGCGAGAGCTCCGAGCATCGTGATGACGCCGGCGGCAATCCACGCAAGCATGAGCCAGAGCGGGGATCCGACGCTCCGCGAGATGTCCGCGGAGACGATGAAGATGCCCGATCCGATCATCGACCCAGCGACGAGCATGGTCGCGTCGGTGAGCGTCATGGCCTTGACGAATCCGGCGGACGACGATCGGGTCTCGTCGGTTTCGATTCTCTCGGCGGTGCTGGCCATCCGGCGTCTCCGGGGTGGTGGGTTGGCGCGCGCGGAATTTACCAATCCCAGAGTGAGAGGGCTAGGCAGTGATTGTGTTTAATCCGCCGTCCGCAGTTAATTCGGCGGCGGCACTGCTTTTAGCTGTTAGCAACACTAGCTCTTAGCTCGTTAGCGTTGACGGCGCGCGCAACTCCTGATTCGGTTCGCAAAATGATGCGCGCCAGAGCACTGCTTGAATGACGAGGACGACTTGTAACGGCTAACGAGCTAAGAGCTAGTGTTGCTAACAGCTAACAGCTGCGCGACTGCGGATTGGAAAACCCCAAGACGTCAGAAAATAAATTGAATGTCAACCGTATCGCGCACCGGCGTCCCATCCGTGCGAACTCCGGGCCGAAAGCGCAGTGACATCAGCACCTCGCGCAGCTTGCGATTATATCCCCCATCCCTCGACGGATTGAATCCCAGCAGCGTCGCTTTTCCCTTCTCGTCGACGTCGAACCACGCTATCAAGTGATAGCCTTTCACGCTTCCCGGCGCGGGCAGCGGCGGCAGGAAAAACTGCGTCGGTGTTGGCGGATACGCTCCCGCGGGTCCACCGCCGGTGCCTGGGCCAGCCGAGCTTCCGGTCCCTGTGCCCACCCCTGATCCAATCCCGCCGCCCGTTCCGGGCCCTGCCCCGGGACCGCCGCTCGTCCCGGTTCCCACACCCGCTGCGGGTCCGGTGGCCACTACATTCGGCTGCGTCGAGGGCTGGGGAGGGACCGGCGGCGTAGGAGGCACAACTGGCTTTGGTGGCTCGAGCTTAGGCGGAATCACTTCCTTCACTGCATCGGCGGCTGGCCGGAGCGTCACATATTGCAGACGCTGCTCCGCGCTCGCGCCGCCGCTGCCACCACCTCCGCCACCGGCTGGTCCCGGTCCACCGCCCCCGAGTGCGGGCTCGCCCTTGAATTGATCAGAGGCGAGCGGATACAGAACGAGGAAAATGATCAGGGCATGCGCAAAAAGAGAGGCGGCGACACCCTGCCACCGCCCCCCCCCCTCTCTCTTGCTCGGAACGCCGACAGGCGGACGATAGCGAGCTTCTCTACCCGTGCCGGTCGGCGGCGCTTTGTGGGTCTCTACTGTGTGGTTTCCTTCGGCGAAACGCCGATGACTTTCACGCCCGCCCCGCGCGCGACGTCCATTGCGTAAATCACCTGCTCGTACTTCACGCCCTTCGGTGAGCCCTTGACGAAAATGATCTTCTCAGGCCGCCCATTGTAAATCTCCGTGAGGCGCGCAAGAAGCCGGTCCTTCGGGATCGCCTCCTTGTTCACGAAATACTTTTCCCCGGGCATGACCTCGAGCACGATCTGCGGCGGCGGGTTTGCACTTGACTCCTGCTCCGTCGGATCAGGCAGCTGAAGATCGATTGCCTTCCGCGACATCGGCACAACGAGCATGAAGATGATCAGAAGCACCAGCAGCACGTCGATCATCGGCGTGACGTTGATGTCATTGGTGAGGCCTTTTGCCGTCCCTTGCATTGACATTACTTGGCCCCTTCCTTCGTTCCCAGACCCATTATCCGGTCCGTCTGCACCAGTGATACCGTGCCGGGCTTCTGATCGGTGATCATTCCGGTAACTGCGACGTGGTTATGTGCCGCGATGTCGAGAGCGTCGAGGACCTTGCCGTACTCGAGGTCCTTGTGCGCCTTGATGTACAGGAGCTTGTCCTCTTCGCGGTTCTCGTAGATCGCCTTGAGCCGCTGCGGCAGCTCAGCATTGGGAATCGCGGCCTTGTTCAGGAAATACTGCCCATCTGCATCGATGCCGAGCACCTGGTCGCGCTCCTCTTCAGGATGCGGTTTCAGGTTGGTGCCCTGCGGCGGAACGGCCTGGAAGCCGGCGCTGATGGCAGGCACCACGAGCATGAAGATGATCAGCAGCACCAGCATGACGTCGATCATCGGCGTCACGTTCGGCTCCGCCTTTATCTCGCCTCCAGAGCTGGGTGACATTGACATGAGTGAATGCCTCCCGCTCTACTGCGAGATCGGGGCGTTGCCCGACGAAGCGGTAGTGTTGAATTCGCGGGTGAAGCGCGAGCGGCCGAACTCCCCACTCACGTTCTTGATCATGTAGTCGATCATTTCCTTCGACGTGTAGGTCATCTCCGCGGTCAGGTTGTCGATCTTCACCTGGAAGAAGTTGTATGCCCACACGGCGGGAATGGCGACGAGGAGACCGAACGCGGTGGTGATCAGCGCTTCGGCGACACCGGCGGAGATCGCGGACAGTCCGCCCGATCCCGATGCGGCCATTCCGACGAACGCATTCACGATTCCCATCGTTGTTCCGAGGAGGCCGACGAAGGGCGCGGTAGCTCCGACCGTTGCGAGAACGCCGAGGCCGCGCTTCAGGTCGGTGACGGTCATCAGCATCTCGCGCTCTACGGCGCGCTCGGCTGAATTGATGTCTCCGACTGTGACGGTGCCGTCCTGAATGAGGGGCTTGATCTCGCCCAGCGCTCCGCCAAGAACGCGGGCGACGTGCGACTTCTTGTATTTGTCAGCGAGAGTGACAGCTTCGTTGAGGTTGTCTTCCTCGAGGAACTGCGAAAACTCGGGCGCGAACTTGCGGGTCTCGGCCTGCGCCTTGCGAAGGTCCCACCACTTCTTGATGGTGATCGACAGCGACCATATGGACTGAATCGCGAGAACGAACACGATCCCGCGGGCGAAACTGCCCATCTGGCTCCAAAGATCAAGCAGCGAAAGTTGCATTGAGAGTAGTCTCCGGGTGTGGGTTATCTATCGAGCTTGAACTGGAAGCTCTGCTGGACGAGCTGACGCACTTTCTTGCCGCCAACCTCCGCCGCGTAGAACCGCATCTGCGGCATCGCCGAGCGGACGGCTGAGGCGAAGAGGTCGTTTGTTGCCTTGAGCACCTTGAAAGAGCCGGTCTCTGCGCGGCCTTCCTCGTTCACGATGAACTGCGCCTGCACTTCGCCCTCGACGCCAGAGGAGCGCAGAGCGTCGGGATAGCGCGGAGTTCCGGTTCCGACAATCTGCTGCACCGGCTTCTCAACCTGGAACTCGAAGTACGGCTCATTGCCAATTCGCTGCGGCGTCCCGCCCTCGACTCCCTTCGCGATGCCGCCCTTCACTCCCTTGCCGCTGAAGTCGGCTTCGTCAGTGACCTTTTTCGTGAGGTCGATGTCGGGAATCTTGATCGGAATCTCGACCGGCGCGCGCAGCACCTGGAATCCCTTCGGCGGAGGTGCCTTGAAGACTTCCTTCGGCGGCGGTGGTGGAGGAGGTGGCTCCTTCGGCTTCGGCGGCTCCTTCTTCATCTCGACGAACTGGATCTTCTGGTTCTTCGTCTTGTCGTCGGCGATGCCCGCGTTGGCGGTGACGACGACGGCGGCCCCGATCAGCGAACCGTGGAACACGATGCTGAACAACGTTCCGCCCGCCATCTTCTGCTTCTTCGGCTGCGATTCGATCAGTTGATTGAACATTGGGTTACCGGGTGGGGATTTTCGTTGTCATTTACGTTATTCCACTCGTCCGGCCGATGTAATGCCGCGAAGATTAAGAATCAATGAAATCGGCCTTAATCGAATCTTCATTCTGCTGGTGATTCCTCCGGCAGCCGAGCGGGCAGCGGCAGTGTGACGGTGAAGAGACTCCCCCGGCCCAGACGAGACGACGCAGTTAGGGTGCCACCGTGTGCCTGGGCGATCCATTGGCTGATCGCGAGTCCGAGTCCGAACCCGCCGCGCTCGGACATGCGCGACCGCGCTCGATCCGCGCGCCAGAACCTCTCGAAGATGTGCGGCACGTCGGCCGCGGCGATGCCGATTCCCGTGTCGCGAACCGCGAACGTGACGTTGTCGGGATGCAGACCAAGCCCCAGCTCCACTTTCCCGCCGGCGGGGGTGTACTTGATTGCGTTCGTCACAAGATTGAGAAACAGCTGGCGCAGCCTCGTCGGATCTCCCATCACCGTCACGTCGGCCGTGAATGGAAAATTCACGGTGACGCCGGCCCCTTCGCCCAGTATCACCGCCGTCTCGTGGATGTCCTGCACCAGCGGCTTGAGAGCAACCGGTTCCTTGTGAATGTCGAACCTTCCTTCGTCTGCCCGCGCGAGCGTGAGCAGACTTTCTACCAGATCGGCCATCCGAGTCGTTTCCTGCAGCGCTTCCTCGAGCGCAACCAGCTGCTCGCTCGGCGGAGTATGGTCGGTCATAGCGCGCTCGACATCGGCGCGCAGCACGGCGAGCGGAGTCTTCAGCTCGTGACTCGCGTCAGCCGTGAATCGGCGAAGCCCCATGAACGATGTCTCGAGACGCGCGATCATCGCATTGAGAGTGCCGACGAGCTCCTCGAATTCCTGACCCGCGTGATCCATGCTGAGGCGACGGTGAAGGCTGCGTCCGTCGGTGATGGCCGCCACGTCGTGGTTGATCTTGGAGATTCTCTGAGCGGTGAGCCCGGTGGCCGTCCACGCGAGCCACCCGGCGAGGAGGATAATCAGCGGGGCGATGAAGAACAGGACGATCCGGTACTCCCGTGGCAGCGTCGTGATCCTGGACGTCGTGACACCGACAATCACGCGTCCCAGAGTGCCGGCGGTGGTGTCCGAAACCTGACGGGAGACGAGCAGCAGCTCCTCGACACCGGGCAGAGACACGACGGCGGCCGAATCGTTGGGAAGGCCGGATATCCTGGCAAGCAGGGTGTCGCTCACCTCCTCAGGCAGCTGACGCATCATCGTCGAGAGGTAGAGAGCCACCCCCAGCTGGTCCACGACGACGAGGTAATCCGGAAACGCGTCAAGCAGGGTTCGCAGATGGGGCGTGACGATCTGTGTCTCCGGCGGAGTATTCGGTCCGACGATCACTGCCTTCTGCGCCGACGCAGCATCCTGCACCAGCGTCGCCGCTACATCCGCCTGGGTGACTGCATAGCGTGCGACATCACGGTAGAGAGAAGCGTTGCGAACGGTCCACAGGGTGAGCGCGAGCGCCGCGGTGACCGCGATGAGCGCCCCCGTGAAGGCGAGCGTCAGATTGGTTCGCGTGGAAGCCACGCGGTCTCAGCCCTTTGCCGGAATGCTGTCGGCGCGTATCACGTAGCCAACGCCCCGGATTGTATGGATCAGCTTCGTCGGATGCGAGGCGTCGATTTTCTTGCGCAGATGATTGATGACGACGTCGACGATGTTCGTGCCCGGGTCGAAGTGGTAGCCCCACGCGTACTCGGTGATGAGTGTGCGGCTCATGACGCGCCCTGCGTGCCTCATGAGATACTCCAGCACGGTGTACTCTTTCGGCGTGAGCTCGATGGTCGTGCCGGCGCGAGCGACCTCGCGCGTGTCGAGATGCAGCTCCAGATCGGCCACCCTTAGCGCCGGTGACGCAAGAACGCGGGGGCGGCGCGACAACGCCTCGACCCGGGCGAGCAGCTCCTCGAACGCGAATGGCTTGGTGACATAGTCATCGGCGCCGGCGCGGAGGGTCTCGACCTTGGCGTCGATCGCATCCTGCGCGGTGAGTACCAGGACCGGGCGCTCGAAGCCGCGCCCGCGCAAGTCGTGCAGCACCTGCAGCCCTGACTTTCCGGGGAGCCGCATGTCGAGGATGATCAGGTCGTAATTTCCCGCCGCCGCCATCCGCTCGCCCTCGTCGCCGCTGCCGATGAGGTCCACTCCCCATCGCTGCTGCTCGAGCCCGCGCTTTACGAACTGACCGACGGTGGGATCATCCTCAATGACGAGGATCTTCATTTTGGAGAATCTACAACAACAGCTTGGCCACAGAGACACAGAGGATCAGAGAACGGCGCAACCTCGTCAAACAGGTTACGCCGTTCTCTGATCCTCTGTGTCTCTGTGGCTAGCCGTTGTTGTAGTTCTCGAGTTACTCTCGGTCAGTATTCGACCCAGTTGTCGACCCACGTATTTGGCAGTGGTATCAAAGCGCCGAGCGACATGAGCGCTTTGGCCAGCTCGCACGAGTTGTACTGGTACTCCTTCGTCCCGTTCACGACGTTGATCGGCACGTTCTGCCCGAGCTTCACGTTGAGCGCGCTGATTATCGCTCCCTCGATGAAATTGTTCCCGTTGCCGGTGATGTCACCACCAACGAGCACGAGGCCCTTCCAGTTGAACGTCGCGCCGCTGCCCGTGTCGAGGTTGCCGGTCACGATCAGCACTCCGCGGCCGTTGTTGAAGCCCGAGGTGTTCGCGTCGCCGATGAACTTGATGACCGGGTAGTAGCTGGTGTCCGCAAACGACGGAATGGCGTCAGGCGGGATCGTGAACTGAGGCGTGAGCGCGCTGCCGTTCGTGATTCCCTTCCATCGCACCTTCACCTGGGCCGCCGCTTCCTGTGGCGTCATGCCAAGGGTGTCGACGCTGTCCGCCGTCTCCGGCTGATTGAATCCCGGCACCTGCGGGATGGCGACGCCCGCGAGGGCCGCCGAGTCTCCGCAGGCGTCAACGCCAAGAAACGATCCGGAGTTTCCGTTCTTCTTGATGCCGCTCAAGGCGGTCCATCCCGCGAGGACTTCAATGTTGGCCGGCTCCCACGCCGCGTACTGCGCTACGGTTCGCACGCCCGCTGGTGTGCCGCCGATTGCGCCTTTGGTCTGCACTCCCTTGGAGCGTACTACGTAGAGGCCCGCCAGCGATCCCTGTTGCGGCCGGATGCGGTCGAGCTGCACATCGGCGTAGCCGCCCGTCATGTAGATCCGGATCGGCCCTTCCTTTACGGCGGGAGGAATGGATTTGTAGTTGAGTGAGTCGCGCCGGACGAAGAACATCTGCAGACCTTGCTCCGCCAGCACGAACGCGCTCACCTGCGCCTTCTGATCGTCCACCCCGCGCCGCTCGGCAATGACAAGGGAGAAACCTGCAGCGAGCGAGATCGAGAGCACGCCTATCACAAGGATCGCGGCGGGAATCGCGAAGCCATCTCTGTTTCGGAGCGAAATCATTCGATTGATCTCCTGAATTAGTCGAGGCGGTTCTTGAAGAACACCGCGGTTTTGAAGGGCGCCAATGTCTTTGCGATCGAGCCGGAAGGGATTTGCTCGCTCATCCCGTTCATCACCAGCTCGACGCCGCGAAGCGTCGAGAGATCCGCAGGCGGAGCCGCCTGCGAGGTCTGGCTGCTCAACACGAAGAAATGGAACCTGGAACCGGCGTCGAACGGCGCCGCGAGCTCTTCAGTCGCGCCGGTCGCCATGACGGTCCGCCACAATCCGCGCATTCCCGGCACTGCGACGGATGGCTTGAACTCGTACTTGATGCGCCGGTACAGGAATACAGGCGTGCCGAAGCTGGCCGTGTCCGTAAGCTCCGGCGATATCTTGATGATCTTCGCGTTGCTCGCCGTGAGGGTGGCGATCAGAGCGGTGGTGCAAACCGTGACGTTTCCCGTCGCCACTGTCAGGCTGAAGTCCTCCACGTAGCGGTATTCACCCGAGCCGCCTCGCCAGGCGTATCCGGAAAACCCGGGAGCCGCGTACATCGCGGAGTCGACCGGCAGGAGGCTTATGTGCGTGAACGGACTGTTGTTCGCGCAGACAACGCCTATCGCGTATGGAACCCGGACCAGCAGTGCGGTATCAGAGGCCTCGACTACGCCGCCCAGTGCTTCGACCATTCTGAGATCCGAGACTACGCGATTGAGCGGCCCGCGCGAGACGTTCCTGGCGAGGTTGCCGCTCTTCTGGTGCGAGAAGTAGCGCGCCTGCGAGACGAGAACTCTCGACAGGGCCATCCCGATGATCGCGAGGATGACCATCCCGACGATGAGCTCTCCAATGGAAAGGCCGCGACGAAGTCCGCCGATTCTCATGAGCCCTCCGGGTCGTCGGTGTCGAGCGCATGCAGGGTATTGGCAGACGAGCGCACGAACACCGTGGTATCCGGCTTGTAGAGCGTGTTCGTCGGGGTGATGATCAGAATCACCTGCTTCGCCTTGAGCTCATAAATCTGAGAGATCAGCGAAACAGTTACGGTCCGTGTGTACGGGTACGGCATTGCGGTGCTGGTCAGAGTGCTCGTGCCGATAGCCAGACTGTCGAACGGCTGAGACTCGAGGAGATTCACCTGCTGCATCAGCACGCCGTTGCGGTACGCACTGCCGATGATGCGGTGCGACCGCGAGGTGATCTTGAACACCATCGCTGCGAGGGGTGTGAGCACCAGTGCGAGGAGCGTGATCGCGACGATCACTTCCAGGAGGATGAATCCACGCCGTTTCCCTTTGCGTGATTTCATCACAACGGCACCAGACGAACGAAGCCGGCGCTCGAGGCAAACACCGTCCGCACGTAGTCGCCCTGCGCGATCGTCACAGTGAACGACGTCGAGCCGATTCCGTTCGGCAGGACGTCGATCGTCGTCGGCGACGACGTGAGCGTGGTAAGCGAATACTCCGACTGTTTGTTCATCACGCGCGTCTGCAGCACGGTCCCCGACCCGCGATCGGTGAACACGTACGTCTGGGTGCTCGGGGTGAAGGTGAGTCGCACCGGCGCCCGCTGGCGGCCAGCCATCGCAAACCCGTTCTGAAGATCGGCGACCACGACCTGCGCGGCTCGGTTCACGCGTTCGTGTCCCATTATGCGAGCCATCTTCGGAATGCTGATCGCTACAAGCAACGCGACGACTATGAGCACGATCAGCATCTCGAGCATGCTGAATCCGGCAGTGCGTCCGCGCGGGCGATCTCCGAGCTTTCGTTGACCTGTATGAATCAGGCGGCTTGAATCAGGCGTCATTCGGTGGGTCCCGGAGAGTGCGCCGCGCACCCTTTGCCGCGGCAGCGAGCGGGGGCTTCAGCGCACCTCATTGACGAGCGGAGCAACGCGTCGTCACGCGCCGCCGGAATGCCGCGCTTTTTGCAGTCTTGCGTAATGCAACACTCGCGGATTCAGCCGCTCAAAACCCTCTAAACGACTTCCAAGAGAGACGAGATGACTGATGTAAAGACGATTGCCGGCAGGGCTACGATTCGCTGCCAGTTCTGCGGGAGCTGGAACAGGGTGGATGTCAGCCGGGCGGCCGATCGCCCCAAATGCGGGAAATGCGGAAAGCCGATGCTCCTCGACCGTCCGCTGCATCTCGACGACGAGAGCTTTGAGCGGACGATCGCGGAGAGCGAGGTGCCAATCTTGGTCGACTTCTATGCGGATTGGTGCGGGCCCTGCAAGATGATGGCGCCCGCGGTGGATCAGCTTGCTGCTAATTACACCGGACGTGCCGTTGTCGCGAAGCTCAACACCGACGCGTCACCAAAAACGTCGTTGTCGTTCAACATCCGCGGCATTCCCACGTCCATAATTTTCAGCGATGGCAAGGAAGTGGCGCGCCAGTCGGGGGCAATTCCCTACCAGGCTCTGGCAACACTGCTCGACAAGGCCATCTGATCCGGACGTTGCCACCGACAAACATCCGTATCATATTGGCGGCGCCCAGCCCGGCGTATCTCGCCGGGGAAATCCCTACTTCGACCCCGCTTTCGCCATGCGCCTCTCTGCTTCACGCCGCCTCAGCTACGGTGCCGTTGCCTGTACGCTGCTCGTCGCCGCCTGCACCCCTGATCTTGCAACCGGACCCGCCACACGGCACTCAGTCAGTGCGAGCGTTCGAAATCCGATCGTCTTCGTTCACGGATGGATGTCGACGAGTGCCGCTTTTACGACGATGGTCAGCCGGTTCAAGGCGGACGGGTGGACCGACGCCGAGATCCTGAGCTTCACCTACAACTCGAGCCAGTCGAACGCGGTGACGGCGCAGCTCATCAAGGCGAAAGTGGATTCGATCCTGGCGATCACTGGCGCGACCAAGGTCGACATAATCACGCACTCCATGGGCACGCTCTCGGCGCGCTACTACGTGAAGTACCTCGGCGGCGACGGGAAAGTGGATGCTCTAGTGGCCCTCGGCGGAACGAACCACGGGACCATGACGGCGTCGTTCTGCGCGCAGACGTCGTGCGTCGAGATGCGCTATCTCTCCAGGTTCGTGAACTCACTCAACGCTGGCGACGAGAGCTGGGGCACGCCGCGCTACGCGACGTGGTGGACGTCATGCGACGAGGTGATCTACCCGCAGAATAGCGCTGTGATCGCCGGCGCGGTCAACACGAAGACGGCGTGCATGAAGCACAGCCAGCTGAAGGAGAATGCAACCGTGTACGCGCAGGTGAAGTCAATGGTGGCGCAGCAGTAGCTGCGCCGCTCACGCAGGAGGCGGAGTACGCTCGCCTTTTCGTCGCTCGGTCACTTCCCGAGCCTGCCGCCTGCGCTCGCCTGCGGTCTCGATCAGGGCGAGCACGATGCGGAGCAAGCCGTACACGGCGAATCCGAAGCTGACGAGAACGGCGGCTGCAAGCAGCTGAGCGACGAGGGTCGAGAAGTCGCCCCTCATGAGTCCGATAGTCGCCCCGACGCAGACGATCACGGACGCAATCGTGATGAGGACTGCCGGGCCTATTCCCAACCCTGAAGGGCGGCGCGGCTTGCCTCTGACGGGGGTGCCTGCCGGTGCGGGATCAGTCATCAGGGAGATAGTATACGCCGCATTGTGACGAGCCGCTGAGGCTGCCCGTCAACCTGACATGCGAGGCTCTCTGAGATTGATTCCGCCGCTCGTGTTCGTGGCCGCCGCGTGCGTCGCCTGCTCCCGCGATGCCGCGGTTGCGCGCCGCTCAACCCAGCGAGAGCGCGACAGCGTTGTCAGCACGCTCCCGATTCCAGGCGCGAGCGTCGTGGGCAAGGCGTTGACTGTCTCAGACTCCGCGGCCAGCCGAGCGTCGCTGATGGACTCAGCTAGCCAGGACTGACCGCGAAGGACGATTCGGCTAGGCCGGAGGCGTTGGCCTCCCCTTCATGAAATGGTAGATAAGGGCGCCGACCCCAAGGACGAGCAGCAGATGGATCACCATTCCGCTCATCGGGCTAAGGAAGTAGGCGTATACCCAAAGCAGAATCAGCACCGAGGCAATTCCGAGCCACATTGATATACTCCTTGAAATTGGTGGGCTAACCGTGCGGAGAATGTGCGTGCGCATGGTCCTATCCGCAATTCCGAAGTTGCGATAGTAAAGAATCAGTTCAGGGAGCAGGTGGCAGGTTCGCGGTCAGGCGCAGCAGTACGTCGGGCCTGGCCGGCGGGGACTTCGCTCCGAACAAGTGTCGGAGCAGAAAGTATTCGGGCAGCGGACGATCATCGGTGATGAGTGGGCCGTTGCCGGCAAACGCCGCAACCTGATCGCCCTGGATCCAGACGAGCGTCGGAATTATTCTCGCCCAGTCATTCAACGTGCTGACTGGCGAATCGTATGCCGACGATAGGTCTTCAACTACACCCGGCAGTGAGAGCACGTCTCGAACAGCCGCGGGATCGAAGGCCATTGGATCATCCGAGCCGAGCATGTAGAATCCGTTGCGTCCGGGACCGAAGGCAACGATGACATGGGAGAAAACATCCCGGTACGTCCTGATGAACGCCTTGAACTCATCGACGCTTGCCTGACCATAAGGCACCCACTGCAATGCTATACCGCCTCGGTTAAGACGAGCTCTCGAAGCAACGAAATACTCACGCGAGGAGATCACTGAGACGCCGGAGCTCTCGATGGGCGGCGGGGGGTCGGTGACGATTATGTCGTATGTCTTGTCTGTCAGCTCGACGTGATTCCTCCCGTCGGCGATGATCACACGCCCCCGCGGATTTCTCAGAACCTGCGCAGCGTCCGGGTAAAACCACCGGAACATCTTCGGAACGGACGGCACCAGCTCCACCGCTTCGGTCCCAAGACCCGCGATTAGCGCGCCCCGGTAGGCCGACCCCATTCCAAAGGCCACTATAAGCTGCGTTCGCGAATTCGGACGCAGCATGAGCGGCAGTATCGGCATCAGCTTCACGTCAACTGTCAGAAAGCTCATCGAGACACCGGTAACCCAGAGCTGCTTGTCACCAAGCTCACCGGCTTGCACTGAAGCAATCTCGTCCTCGCGCGACTCGAACACGCGGCCTCGGCCGGCTTCGATCGACGCCTTCGCCGGATCGACGAAGATGCGACCACCGAACAGTGCAGTCACAACTGCCATCACAAGCGTTGCGCCGAACGCCCCAACCACGATGCGGGTTCGCATCACGCGAACGTCACCCTTTACCGCCAACGCGATTGCGACCCCAAGGTTTACGAGGGCGAGCAGCGCGATGGCCTTGGGCGACCCGACGGAGGGAATGACGAAAAAAGGTATGAGAAAGGTTCCGGCGATCGCTCCCAGCGTGTTTACCGACAACAGAAGTCCGGCATTCGTCGCTACTCGACCTTCGGGATCTGCGACGAGAGCGGAGATTGCCGGGAACGTCAGTCCCATGACGAACGTTGCCGGCAGCACAACCAGTGTTAACGGGTACAGAAAATCCGAGAAGAGAGATCCAAAGCTGTCAGTGAGATGCAGTAATACGCCCAGGTTTCTGAGAGTCCATGAAGCGGTCATGATCACGACCAGCATCGCGATCACGAGCTGGCCCTGCGCCAGCAAGCCGATCGTGTCTGTGATGCGAGGCCGGATCAAGTTGTACGTGACCGCACCGGCAGCTAATCCGATCAGAAAGACAGCGAGAATCGTGGTGAAGACATACGTTGAATTACCCGTCCCACTCGCGAGGAGTCGCATCCACAGCATCTGATATCCGAGCGATGTGAAGCCGGAAGCAAACGAAACGACGAGGGCCAGACGAAGACGACCCGTAGTCACCGCAAACGCGTCTCTTTGCTTTCGGTCGTTCACGCGCTCCGCCGAAGCGGGAATCGCATCGCGTCCCCGATCGATGATCAATGCGACGATTCCCGCGATCGCCGAGCAAAGAGCGCCAACAGTGAGAGTACCGGCGAGGCCGAGCAGCTCGATCAGAATAAAGCCGGCGACAATCGTTCCGATGATTGCACCGATCGTATTGGCCGCGTAAAGCTTCCCGAATGCGACGCTGAGGTTTGTTGGATCCCGAGTCAGGTAACGTGTGAGCGTTGGAAGTGTCGCGCCCATCAGGATCGTCGCCGGACCGAGAGCCAATAGCGACAGGCCGAAGCGGACAAGTGTCAGCAAGCCCGGATTGCCTTCGAGCGAGCCGAAAGCTCCCCTGTAGACTTCATGGAGCAGCCGAAAGCTGAACGGTGTCGCGAGAACGACGACGACGAGAATCAGCTCGAGAATTCCGTAGAGACGGAGCGGACGCGCAACGCGGTCACCGAGTCGCCCTCCCCAGGCACTGCCGACTGCCATTCCCCCGAAGAAGCCAGTCAGGATCGCCGAAACGGCTTGCGTGGTATTCCCAAACACGAGTACGAGCTGGCGCGCCCAGACGACTTCGTACACAAGGCCGGCAGCTCCCGACAGGATGAAAATTGCCAGTATCGGCCAGTGTCGTTTCACGAAAGATTCTTCATTGGGGAGTCGTAGTCCGTTTCGATCGACGTTGGAGATAGGAGAGCCACCAAGGCATCTCGGTTTCGGTCGATTGGCGCAATACCGCTATTACCGCCGGCAAGTATGCGAACAACACCATTGTTGCGCCGCCGAGTCTCAGCAGCTCGTTCTGGGAGTGGATGGTCATTGCGAGATAAGCGGCGATGAAGCCACCAATCGTGGAAACGAGAGAGAGCAAATATGCCTCTCTGTAGGTTGCTGCAATGGTGAGAAGAGGGAGCGCATTGTACCAGTCCCAGGTCTGAGGCACGCAGGCCATCGTAAAAACCAGCCACGCTTCGCGTCGCCGCCATTTTATCAGAACCAACGCGATCAAGGGGCCGCCCAAGCGAAGAATTGGTGGGCGCATGTGGCCACTACGCTCGGACAACAGGGCAAGCCATTCGCGCGGCCACGAAGGAAGAAGCAGCAGGCTCACAGCTCCAAGAACCAAACATCCGGCGGCCAGCGCAATCCAGGCGCGAGGAGAGCTCGCAGATGCCACTACGGGCATGCCCGTTTGCGGCTTGGCCAGAACAAAAAAACAAAGTGCCGGGATGAACACCGCAGCGGTCATCAGAATCGTCCACTGAGCCGCTGTAACGTTGAACAGGAACGTGAGGGATACGAGGATCGGCAAACGATGCCAGCTGTCTGCCGTCATGCCGTAGACGAGTAACGCGGTGGAGATCCATACGAATGCGGTCACCGCGGCGGCCTGAGGTAAGGCGGCCAGGGGCATCGCGGCAACAAAGGCAGTGGCCGGATACAGGAGGGAGTAATCCAGCTCGAACGTCAGGCCGGGGCCGACAAGCGGGTAAGGGCTGATGCCCTGGAGTAATGAGCGCGCGCCGAACCACACCAGCGAGAAATCGCCGTAGTATGTTGGCTCGGTAACGAAGCGGTAAACGATCACTGCTGCCGCCATCGTCGCAACTACCACCGCGAGAGCAAAGCGTCGCAGCGGAGTTGGTCTGTTGTCACCCCAAGGCCAGCCGCGAGTCATGTTCAACACCCGCTAATGCTATTGCGCTTGCCTAGCTTCTAACAAGATTGAGCAACCCAATGACGCGCTTCGCCAATAGCGGTACCCAGTCTCCTCTGCTCGATAAAGCGGAGAAGATCGCGGCTGTGGTAATTACTCTGGCTGTCATCTGCTTTCATTTGGTCACTGCAACCTCCGCTGGGCCACTCTGGCGCGACGAGGCTGCCGCGCTGGGGCTCGCGACCTCGCCAACTCTTGGGGAGGTTTGGAACAACCTGCAACACGAAGCGTTCCCGATTCTCTGGCCGTTGCTGATACGCGAGTTCAGCTCGCTCGTCGGACCGATGAACGACTCCGCATTCCGTGCCCACGGGAAACCGCCGACAATGGATATGGATGAGATGCTGCATGCCATGGATCGGCCCGGTGAACAACACAAACTGGGTAGCGCGCCCCGGTAACGGTACGGTACCACTACCCGTACCCCGCCACTACCTCGCCTCCACGCTCCTATCGACTAATTTTGTGCGTTGACCCGCCCCCAAATCTCGAGGCAGCGCAAGATGACGTTTACGCGCGAAGGCATCACGCCAAGCGGTCGCCATCCCAGAAGAGTTTTCGCCTTTAGAATTAGGTACTCAATCTTGAGGAAGGCTGAGGGGTCTGTTGGCGTCCTCCTCACGCTGACTGTTATCTGGCTCCATTACTTGGTAGCGACCTCTGCCGGGCCGCTATGGCGGGACGAGGCCGGCGGGGTCGGACTCGCGACGCTGCCCACGCTGGAAGATGTCTGGGCGAACCTCCGACACGACTCGTTTCCTATACTCTGGCCGTTGGCGCTGCGAGAGTACTCCGCTCTCGTCGGGCCGATGAACGACCCGGCACTTCGTGCCCTGGGGTTTTGGGTAGGCGCGGGCATTGTTGCCGCCCTGTGGTTCAGTGCCGTAGCGTTCCGGAACTCGGTTCCTTTGCTGTCCCTCGCGTTGCTGGCGATGAATCCCAGCCTGATCGTATGGGGCGATTCGATACGCGCCTACGGATTCGGGGCTCTGCTAATTCTTCTTGCGGGCGCCTTGCTGTGGCGATTCGTGGAGGAGCCTGGAGTGGGTCGTTTTTCTGCTGCCGCCGTCGCCGCGATCGTCAGCGTTCATGCGCTCTACAACAATTCCGTCCTGGTGTTGGCTTTCTGTGCCGGCGGCGTCGCGGTGTGTGCTCTCGAGCAGGCGTGGAAAAAAGCCGCCTTGGTGGTGCTGATAGGCGCATTGGCGGCGATTTCGCTCGTTCCCTATGCGGCGATGATCCAGGAGACGAGCAGCGTAAGGGTTCTGCAAACGACCGACTACAACCTAGGCTGGTTTCGGGAACGATTGAACGAAACACTCCGTCCAGCGGGCGCTTGGGCGCCCTACGTTTGGGTCGGAGCTTTCGCGGTTGCAGTGATGCTTGGAGTTCGCGCAGTGCGACTGCCAGGTCAGCTGGCTATCTCACAAAGCCAGCGTAGGTTGGTCCTCTTTGCTCTCGTCAGCCTTGTCGTAGGCGTGGTGGGCACCTTTGTTTTTCTGGACCAATTGTCTTGGTTCACGCGCCCCTGGTATTACATCACGTTACTGGCGCTCGCCGCCGTATGCATTGATGCGTTGTTTGGAGCGGTGATCCATACAGTTCCCCTGCGCATTGCTCGCCTCGGCATAGTATTGCTGCTCGCCGCGGCGACGATCCTGCCCGCTGCTGGGGAATCGCGGCAGCGGATGACTAACGTTGACCTCATCGCTTCACGCCTCCATCAGATTGGGCGGCCGGGTGACCTCATCTTGGTCAACGGGTGGTACCCCGGGGTGAGCTTCAGCCGCTACTATCGCGGCCCGGTTTCCTGGATGACGGTGCCCCCACTTGGCTTCTACCGATATCATCGTTACGACAAAATCAAAACGCTAATGATGTTGAGAGATCAGACAATGCCTGTTCGCCCGGCGACTGATCAGGCAGCTGTTGTGTTGCAGGGAGGGCATCGGGTGTTCATCGTTGGAGGTCTGATCTTTTCGCGCCCGAACCGGCCGCGGTCGCCTCCGCGGCCCGCGCCTCGGCCTGGAGATCATCCCTGGCCAGAAGCGGAATACTCCACTGAGTGGTCGTTAATGCTCGGAGATTTCCTACGCGAGCATTCGAGCACGCTTGTAAAGGTGCCGGTGGAAGTCCCCACTCCGGTCAGTCCCTACGAAGATCTGGAGCTTCTGGTGGCCGAAGGCTGGCGGCCTTGATCCTTCGGGCTGTAATCAGTTCCATCCATCACGGACCCGCCCTTCGTTCGGTCGTCGAAGAATCATGATTGTGGCCGGGATGAATGCGGAAACAACCATCATGTTGGCATCATGTCGAGACTGGTGACGTCATGAACGTGCGCTCGCTGCGTGACCAGTGCCGAGCTAGGATACGATCGAGAGGAGTCCGACCTCGCACCAAGTGTTGGCCAGGGCAACAACGACAAGCACGTTGTACGAATACGGCGTCTGCACTACGCAGGCAAAGCGGAAAGCAAGCCACGCTTTAAGGCGCCGCCAGCGAAAGAGGACTAGGAGTACAGAAGCCGCAGAGCCGGGTAGTCGGTGCTGCCAGCTATTTGTGGCGCTGCCAGAGCGCGAAATCGCTGTTAGCGAGGCGGCAGATTGTCAACGCCCAGCCCGCCGTCGGCGAGCCGACCGGGGAGGAATACATATTGGTCTCCGGCAAGTGCGACCTGCACGCTTGGCCATACGAGCGACAGCATCACCACGGACGCGCCAAGCCCGACAAGAGCGAGGTTCCAGCCTTTGAACCCGTGGATGGAGTCGGATTCGAGGTTGACAGCGGTCAGAGCATTATCTCCGGGCGCATGCTCCCTCCGGTGTGAATAGAAACGCGCGAAGCTCCTCGTATCGCGGCGCGCGACCGCGTACAGCGACGGTTGTGTCGGGCGCGCCATAATGGGAAACCAGTTCCTCCCGAATCTGGTTTGCCCTCACCGCGGCAACCGCGTTGAAGTCCGCTGATCGTAGCACCCGCCTGATACTTTCGGCAGAGAATTCGTGCACTTGGCTCGCGTCCACGATGAGCCACGCACGCCGACCAGCGCAGCGCGCTTCCGCGATACGCTGTTTTACGCGGGTGAACGCGACTGGATCAGCCACCCGGTTGGCCAGCCCAGCGAAGTCGACTGCCTCCTCGCGCCCAAAATGCGGGAAGTCTATCTGCTCTATAGGAAGCACGTAGTAGTAGTTGAAGGACGACGCGAGCGGCTCGGGTGCGATGATCAGAAGATCCGACGGCTCTGTACGCGCCGTGACCGCGGCGGCGAGCTCCCTTGCGTTTGAGGGCGTGGTTCTAATCAATGCGACGAGTGCAACGCAATATGTTGCAACAAGCGCTGCAAGGACGGCCCACCATAGTGGCATGACGCCGCCACGACGGCCGACCAGCCAATGCGCAAGCGCAAGAAGCATCAGCGGAGCGAGCGTCACCAGGCAGCGCGCGAGTATCAGGTTGGAGCGAGGAGACAAGAGGGTTGCGAAGAGCCAAGCGGTGACTGGAACAACAAGTACGACGATCAGTGAAGCGCGCGTGCTCCTCGCGGCTGACACCGGCTTGTTCACAACGGTGGACGTCACTCCCGCGGCTCGATCTCGGCGCACCCGCCTAAGTTCTCCGGCGCCGAGAACAGCAGTCGGGAGAACAGCCGGGTACGCGAAAATCGTTGATCGGAGCAGCACCCCGGCGGAAAGAGCGACCAATCCGACCATTTCCTTCCAACCATCCACTAACAGCGGCGCGTGCCCCGCATTTTGCGCCTGGAAGACCAGCCGTGGGGCCCACGGTAAATACGCAATCCCGATTACGATCTGCGCGACAAGCCACTCTCTCATCGCCGTCGCGCGCCCACGACCGACGCCGATGAGCAGCACCAGACTCGCTGCAAGCCATTCGCCGAAGAGGACGAGCCATCCCCAGTTGTGCGTGTAAAGCAAGGCGAGGCTGGCTACGACGTGGCCTGTCCACACACCGCGCCCACCACGCTCGAGACCGCGTATCAAGGTGTAGCTTGAAATCAGTGCGACAAGCGGCAGCAAGGAGTACGGACGCGCTGTGGCTGAAAACGCGCTTAGAGCTGGAGATATTGCGGCGAGACCCGACGCGAGAAGGCCGACGCGCGATGAGAACAGCGACGCGCCCACGAGATATATGGCCGGGACAATCGCGACACCAATGCCTACCGGCAGCAGCCGAGCCGCCATGTCGCCGTTTCCAGCGAGTGGCAGCCACAAGCGCATGAGCGCGTAGAAGAGCGGAGGGTGAGATTCGTGGAGCCGGAGAAACTCCAGCATCGCGCTCCATGAGGGGAAGCGGACGATGAACAAAAAGAGGGCTTCGTCACGCCACAGGCCGCCGCGCGCCGCAATGAGGCAACGTATGAGCAACGCGACAACTGAAAAGAGGACGAGGGCTGGCCCGGTTCTGCCCGTTACCCGCGCCATCGTCAGTGCGGGTCCTGTATGAAGCCAACTGTCCGCCAATCAGGGCGACGTTGAGACCTCTTCGGGCAAATCACCTGGGGACGCTAGTTAGATCGGCGGCCCCTTTCAATGGGCAGATCGCGAACATGGATTGCGTTGATGCTGGTGTGGAGCGCAATCTCTAACCATGGGACTGCGCTGGGACTCGCGACGTCGCCAACCTTTGGGGAGGTTTGGAACAACCTGAAGCACGAAGCCTTCCCGATTCTCTGGCCGGTGCTGATACGCGAGTTCAGCTCGCTCGTCGGCCCGATGAACGACGTCGCATTCCGTATCCTCGGCTTCTGTATGGGCCTCGCGATCGTTGCGGCCCTGTGGTTCAACGCGCGAACGTTTCGCCATGCTTTGCCTCTGTTCTCGCTCGCCCTACCGGCCATGAATCCGAGCCTCATCGTCTGGGGCGATTCCGTACGCGCTGACGGATTAGGGATCACGCTTGTCCTTTTTGCTGGCGCATTCATCTGGCGATTCGTCGAGGATCCAACCCCAACTCGTTTTGCGGCGGCGGCGGTGGCTTCGATCGTGAGCGTTCACACACTCTTTTACAATTCTGACTTGCTGCTCGCGTTCTGCGCAGGCGCGGTTGCGGTGTGTGCGTTGAACCGCGCCTGGAAAAAGCCGCAATGGTGGTGCTGTTGGGTGGTCTGGCTGCCGCTTCGCTCGTGCCCTATGCCGCGAGGGTGAGCGACGCCGGCGATTGGAACATGCTCGTGAAAATGCCCGACTACACGCTGAGCTGGTTCCGCGAGAGATTGCACGAAACAATTCAGCCCGTCGGGGCCTGGGCGCCATTCGTGTGGATCCTGGCATTCGCAGTTGCAGTAATGGTTGGAGTTCGTGCGGTGCGCCTTCCAGATCAGCTCGGTATCTCGCAAAGACAACGCGACGTGATCTTGTTTGCTCTCGTTAGCCTGGTGGTTGGAGTAGTCGGAATCTTCGTTTCTCTGGACTATCTGTCTTACTTCACCGGGCCATGGTATTACCTCACGCTACTGGCGCTCGCTGCCGTGTGTATTGATGCAGTGTTTGGAGCGGTGATCCATAGAGTGCCGCTCCGCCCCCGACCAGTGAGCGAGCCGAGCGAAGATATCACCTCAGTGGTTTCTGCTGTCCCTGTTTGCCCCTAAGAATCCTAGTGTTGACTCGAAGCGCGCAACAAATCGCGTAACTCAAAAGCAGCACTGCCACCTTTCTCCGGGCGCAATTGCGCGTCACTCCTTCAGTGCTCGAGGCGGGGAGAGACCGTTTCCGTATGTACGCCAGTCGCAGAAAGTGAGGATCTTTTTGAACCCGCTCGCCGAATGCGCGTGGATTTGTCAAAAGCTACCCACAGCGTTCCAACAAACAACACGAGAATCGGAATCTGATATACGTTAGGGCTCCACGCCCAATCGCTTATGGATTTTGGTAGAACCACCCGTAAACCATCTTTGTGGCCCATCAGCAATACCGTCGTCGCTACCGTATAGACGACAAACGGAATGTTGCTAAAGACCGCAATTGCCGGAACAACGATGGCAAGATACTGATTGGTCATCGCGGGAGAGAATGCGACGAGCACAAGACTGTAGATCAGCAGCGCATCCATAGTTTGCCAGCGCCTAGTCAGGTATCCCGCCAACAGCACGGCGCCAAGAAAGAATTCCAGCGGCGATACGAGGCTTCGAATAACCGACGGGAGGATTGTATTCCAGAGCGGGGCGTTATGTCGCGAGGTGTAAAGAAAGACATTCGCGACAATGCCTGCGCCCCCACTCCTCCAATACGGAAGAAAGCCCATCAGGAAGACTGCAATCGGCACTCCAATCGCCCAGGCGCGCGGGCCCCACCGCCTTTCGCGCAAAGCGAGCCAAACGGGAAACGCGAAGAATACGTGCTTCACCATTAGCGAAAGACCCAGAAGACAATACGCTGCGAGCCGGCGCTTGGTGATATTGCTGGGGTGTGGACTCTCACGCTGGTCTGAGTCGTAAACCAGGACAGCGAGCATTGCGAGGAGCACAGCTAGGTTGTCAAACTGGCCATGATACCCGCTAATGAGGATCGCGACAGGGTTGAGGAGTGCAGCCATCGCGGGGAGGCGGCCAAAATTGTAATAGATCACTGCGAACAGCCCTATATCCACGAGAGACAAGAAGCTTGCAACGGCAAGACGGAATGCCATTGTCGGGTCCGCGAAACGCTGCGCAGTCGCATCCAGCAGATGCAGAACCCAAAACCAAATCGGCCCGTAATTGTAGCGATCGGTCTCAGCGTACACGTTGCCGCCGCGCTCCATGATGCTTGCGACGATTCGGTACGAGGTGAAGTCGTGGTTGTAATCAGGGCCTGCAAGAAGCACACGGACCACAATCGAAGTGAGGACGAGAAGGCCGACCGTAGTGCCCCCGACAGAGCGGAGACGGTTCACGGGTCTTGAGTGTGGCGAGGGCGGGAGCGACTCTTCAGCGCCGCATCTACCAACGAGGCAACACGGGTGCCATCGCGAACTGCGTAGTTAGTGCCGCGGTCCTCTGGAAATATCTGACTGAAGTTAGCCAAATAGACGTTGGGCGTTGGAGTAGTGAATGAAGGGATTCGTCTCTCGTAGTCGCAATCGACAACGTGTTGAGCATTCTGAAAGCGCGTAAGGTGACACTCCTTAACCTTCTCACGATCGAACCCGGGATACATCTTCGATATGTAGGCGAACCACTGGGCTTCGACGTCGCGCGTGGCCTGCGAGAACAACGCGTGGTCATGTGGCAGATAAGTCGCCGCATAATACACACAGTTACCGTCATAGAACGACCGGCCGATAAGTCGCGTGTGATTGATAAAGACTAGAAAGGGTGCGTCCGGTTCGTTAACACTCACCCAATACGTCCCACCGAGATCCTGGCTTGAGGAGAAAACGAGACAGATAGCGCCCAAATACTGGACCGATTCGAGTTGCCGCCGGTATGCGCTCGAGAGGTGAACGTCTTCATTTGTCAGTTTGGCAAAGACATGACTCGGAACGGTAGCAATAACGGCGGCGAAGTGCCGCACCTTGCCGTCGATCGTAACTGTTGGACTGACCCCACCACTCACCGCCTCGACGGCAGAATCAGTGTGAATTTGCACCTTGTCCGCATTCAACCGGTCTTGAATTGCCGAGACGATCGTATTGAACCCACCCTCGAAATAACCCAGACGCTCGACGGAATCCTCAGGAACACGCGAGTTGGCCCGCACGTGCAACCTCGCCCATAGCCATTCCATGGACACGATGTCCGCAAACCGTCCGAACTTGCCTCGAAGCATCGGCTCCCAGATCACGCTAAAGCCGCGCTCCCCGGCGCGGTCGCGCATCCACGCCAGTGCGGGCTGGCCCCTAAAGCGGCGGGAACTTGGTTGTCGCTGGAGATATAGGACTGCGAGCCCGACCCTCACCCGGTCTACTATCGAGATAGGCTTGAATCGCAACAAATCTCCGGGGGTCATGAACGGCCAGATTCGCCCATCGTAGTAGATCGCCATGGAGCTTCGATGCCAGAGAAGACGATCTGAAATTCCTAACTCCCGGGCGAGCCCGATTATATCAGCGTCGCCGCGAAATAGGTGGTGATAGGTCCGCTCGATGCTTGTGCCGTGCATCCGGACACCGGACGCAAGACCCCCAAGCGTCTGTCCGCGTTCAAAAAGCTCCACCGCGTAGCCTGCGCCAGACAGACGGAGCGCAGCGACAAGTCCCGTGAAGCCACCGCCGATAACTGCGATCGCGTCGTTACCATGGGTCATACTGTGCACGGGATGTCAACGCCATGGATTGAAGGTCCACGCACACTGCTGCTGCCGATTTCGTCGCAAGCGGTCGAAGGACGCTCTTCGACAGGAGAGGATGCTTCCCACCTAGCATTGTCCGACAAAGTTTCTTCAGCTGGCCCACGATTTCCAGTTAATCGATTCGCTCGAATGGGCGCGAACATCCAGCGGTTTTCCATTCTACACCTTTGAGACTAGTCTCTGACGGGCGTTCCCCGCGCACCTGGATCGGCCGAGCACGACCCGCATGCACGGGAAAGCGTTCATGAACGCCAGGTGCCATAGCTCCCGCGCCCGAACAACCCGTGCGCGCCACTGCGCTCCCAGATGCCGAGCGGAATTCCCGTGGCATCCCGATAAAGCGACGAAAACAGCTCGATGCATCGTTGAATCCAGAGACTGACGATCGTCCAGCTCGCCAAAGAGTATCATCGTCGGCAACAATACCTGCGCGCCGGTGAGAACAGGATCGCGACTCGCATGCGTGAAATTCATTGTCGTTGAGGACTACTTCTTTGGCGGTTCCGAAAGGGGCATGCAACCGAAGCTGCGACTCATCCAAACGCCTGAGTTCTCAAATCGATGCGAAAACGGCCGTGCAAAGTTCGCACAGTCCCTTCCAAGGACGATGAATCAGCAATCCTGCTTGTTTGTTCCAGCAATCTAGTCTTCGATTTGCTTGTCCCGTTACTCCAGCTTGGCGCAGCAGGATACGCATGAAGCATTCAGTGTGGGAATCTCGCAACAGCAAGTTGCAGCGTTGTTCTCGGTAACAGGAATCTTGCTAATTGCTAGGCCAATCCTCGACGCAGAGGATACCGGCCCGAAAGCACTTCGCGGCTAGCGTTGCTGGGTTGCTTTCGAAGCACGTAAACCCATGCCACCCTGCGGCGTCCGCTTGGAAGCGTCACGAAAGCGCGCTTCCTGTCGTACTCGGGCCCTTCATACCGATCGATCCTTCGCAAGACGTTCTGCGCTTCTCCTGCAGGGAGTTCATAGAGCTCCCCGAATACACGGCTACCATTCGCTGAATTACGGATAACGCCAGGATACGGGCCCAGGTCGTAGAGCCGTCCAGTCATCGACGCTCTTCCCGCAAAGCGGGCTTCACGCAACAAGGGATGGATTTTTCCCGGAGAGGATCGCTTCAGCGTACCGTACACAAATAATGGGAAGGACATTATTGTCCCAGCGGCAATCTTAATGTCTGAAGCAAGGACGGCAGTCGCTCAAACCCTTGTGGTCCCAACACGTCACGGACGAACTGATGCTGCGAAAGCATTCTCAGGTCGTACTCGAAGAAACCGAGGATCTCTTTGTCCGAGATTGGGGGGAAACAGCAAGATTATGGCGCGGATGAAAACGGGGTGATGTGAAGAAGAAACTGACCCCCAAACTGTCCCCGAATTCGTAAGTCAATGGAGCGTACAGGGATCGAACCTGCGACCTCCTGGTTGCAAACCAGGCGCTCTCCCAGCTGAGCTAACGCCCCTCAATTTCAATATACCCCCTCGGCGAATCGGCTCCAAAAGGCATTCGCCACAGACTGTCATTCCCAACTCGCTACATCCAGACCGCCAGCATCAACGCGCCCCAGAAGTTGATTAGAACACTCGCGGTCACCAGCGCGCGCGCTCGATTCGTCATTGGATGGGGTAACCCCCGCGCGGCCAATACTATGAGAAACGGCATGAAATCAAGAGCGTAGCGGTAACCGAACTGCAGATAGCCAATGCCATAGTACGCGAGGATGGGAACCAACAGAGTGAACGTCGCAATCCAGCATGCCCTCACCAGGTTTTCGCTGAATCGCGCCCGGAAGACATACAGCAGCGCAGGGGATGTGAAAAACAGTCCCATGCCCCATTGAGACGGCTCGACATACGGAAACCGTAGGACAGCTGTAGAATCCCCGCCGACGGGTTGCGGACCCTGGAGCAGCATCATGAAGAAATTCTTTGGAACGTGCTCCAGGCTGAACAAGCCAGCTGAACGCGCCTCGTAAAGCACATCACTGTAGAGCACAGCCGTGCCGAAGCCCGTCTCGGCAATGTTGCCGAAGCGCGCGTAGTTGTAAGCGCACAAGAGGAGTATCGGCGCGGCGAGACCGCTAAAGAGCATGGCGAGGCGCGGCAAGAGCGTCGCGGGGCGCGTTTCGAACCGAGCTCGCTGAGGCTGCTCGCCCGCGCCGACTCCCCCGTCGCCAGCTGCCGCCATCCAGAGGAAGAAAGGCAGCGCGAAGATCTCGGTGAACCGGCATGCCGCCGCTAAGCCGAGAGTTACTCCCACCAGCAGCCACCGCTGCTTCCCTAATGCCTCGTGTATCGCGAGAAGAAGAAAGGTCGTCGCAACGATGTGTGCGTAATAGGTCGAGATGCCAATCAGCGTTACGCCGAGGTACGGAGTCCCCGCAAAGTAGAGAAGCGCTGCCCAATGCCTGCGTTCGTCGGAGACTCCGGCAAGCCCGAGCAAGCGATACAGTATGAGAACGTTCGCTGCTGTGAATGCGTAGCCCACAAACACGAGAGCCATCCCCGCGTTGAGAAGCGGAAGCAGGGGGACGAGTAGAAGCGCTGGAAGCGGCCCGAAGGGCAGGTATTTGTGGCCCTGCCACGGCGCGTAGTCGCCGTACCGAGGCGGCAAATTGTCAACGTCTAGCCTGCCCTCAGCGAGCTGGCGCGCGAGGAATACATACTGGTCTCCGCCGAGTGCGACCTGAACGGTCGGCCACACGAGTAAGAGAATCACAACAGTCGCGCCAAGCCCGACGACGGCCAAGTCCCAGCCCCTTGAACCGGTGATTGATTCGGGTTCGCGCGTGCCAGCTGTCACAATACCACCTCAGCGGTTTGCATTCGTGTCTGTTTCCCGGACAATCATGAAGTCGACTTGAAGTCGAAAAAATCGTCGTTGCTGCGGAGCTTCCCAGACATCGTCTCTTCGCACACCTTTCTCCCGCTCATGGAGCATTTCCACTCAATCGATTCGTGTCGAATCTGCCGCAATACTGAGCTGCTTTCCATCCTTCACCTCGGCGAGCAAGCATTGACAGGCGTGTTTCCGAGACGTCGGGATGAGTCGCTGACAACTGGTCCGCTGGAATTGATAAAGTGCCACGGGCCCGAGGCGTGCGGGCTTGTCCAGCTGCGCCACTCATATAGCTCCTCTGAGCTTTACGGGGAGAACTACGGCTATCGGTCGTCACTCAACCGATCGATGGTGGGTCACCTGCGAGACAGAGTGCAGGCCTTGCGCAACCTCGTCGAGTTAAACGCTGACGATGTCGTACTCGACATCGGAAGCAACGACGGCACGACTCTCTCTTTTTACCCGGACGCCCTGACTCGTGTCGGAATGGACCCGACCGCGGAGCGATTCAGCCGGTATTACCCGCAAGGGGTTCACGTCATCGCGGATTTCTTCTCAGCTGAGCGGTTCCAGCGCGAGATGGGGATGCGAAAAGCGAAGATCGTAACATCGATCGCCATGTTCTACGATCTCGAGCGTCTCGGTTCATGTGGGTAGCAGAATTCGGCCATTGACGATGCAGGGCGCGGGCGGATCAGGGTGCGCCAGCTCAACCGGTGATAGAGCGCATGCATCAGACGCTTCGGGCCGGCCGAAGCGTTTTGTGGCCGGCGCTCCCGCGAGCGTTCGTCGGGGCGTTACGAGCGCACGCAGCGGCATGCGACAACACGCCGTGATTGTCCCGTTGGAAAACGACGGCCCGATCGCCGCTACGAAAGACATGTCGCGAGGAATTCGAGGGTTGGCGTGAGTGAGGACGTACGCAGGCTTAAGTAGCTTGCCGCGATTTCGCAGTGACAGTCAAACCCAGGTAATCGTTTGCTCCGTCCCACCGCAACGAAAAGTTTCCGACGACGGCGAGGAGGAGGAAAAGCGGAGAGAAGACAATGGCGACCAGAGCCGAAAAAATCCGCCGAAAGAAGCCCTTGCGGTACGGCCACGCTGCGGCAAGGTAAAGCGTCATCACTTTGTAACAGGCGACCGTTAAGGAATTGCCTCGACCCAAGACTCTGATTTCGTCGAAGCCGGCTTTTGATAGCAGATGGCGCATTCCAGACGGCGTAAAACGCCAATAGTCGTATGGAATGAAGTGCCATCGCGCGGCAAAGGGCACTGTCAAAACGAGACGTCCACCTTGTTTGAGGCAACGATGTGCTTCCGACAAGAACACGTCTGGGTCAATCACATGCTCGAGGGTTTCTGTGCACAGGACCAAGTCAACGGAGCCGGTTTCAACGGGCCAGACGTTGCCAGAAAAAGAAATCGTATCGGGTTGCATGTACCCAAATCTTTCTCTGGCATCGACAATATCGATACCGACGTAGTTGACACCCGTGGGCAGAAGAGATCGGAACGGTTGTCCGCCACAGCCAACGTCGAGGACGGTGCCGTGGGCCGATCGGAGTTCGTGTGTTAAGTCGTTCGTAATTGATCCATACTGTAAATCAACGAATCTTTGGATCCCGGCGAATATTCTTTGCTGCCGCGTCGCGGAATGCCCGATCGGCGGCGGCCTCCAGTGTTCGTGAACGCCCTCCAGAAGATTCGTCCTCTGCCCCGCAGGGGCCTTGGCCGCGTCGGCGGTCTCTTGAGAAATCGTCACAAATGGGCGGACGAGAACATGCTCGTGATCTGTAAACCTGAATTCATTGTCGTTGAACACTACCGCTTTGGCGATTCCGATAGAGGGCCTGCAGCTCAGTGTTGTTGACGAACCAATCAACTAATGCTGCAAATCCTTCAGCGAACGTGTACCGGGGTCTCCACCCGAGCTCCTCGACCGCCTTCCGGTTGTCAGCAACCCAAATGCTGGTGTCCCAGTCACGATTGGCCATTGTACCCCATTCGGGCTCAGCCGTGATCGCCATGACACGGCGGGCGGTGTTCACCACCTCTCGCAAGTCTGTTTGAGCTCCGGTTCCAATATTGTAAACGGCACCAGCCTCGTGATTCCGTGCCGCCGCCAGAAGGTAACTCTCGCATACGTCATCGACGTGCACATAATCCCGCGCGACTTCCGGATCCGCGAGCGGGGGCAGCTCGCCTCTTAGCCCGCACATCACGACATTCGGCATGAGCCTGGTCGGCTCCTCGTACGGACCATAGGCCGAATAAAGACGAAGAGTCGGCACATTAGCGTTTCGATTGCGAGCTACGTAGCGACAGTGCATCGTGGCCGCCGCCTTGGTCACGGCATAATTGCTTCCGGGATCGAGTCGCTCGTCTTCCGAAGGAGCGTGATCCTTGAACCCGTACTCCGACGACGTCCCGGTGTTGATGAATGTTTCGAACCCACAAGCGAGGCAGGCATCGAGCAGATTCGCGGTTCCGAGTAAATTCGTTGCGATCATTCGCTGCCAATCCACCTGCGAGGGATATGCACCGTATACAGCGAGGTGAAAAATCCAGTCAGGCCTGATCCTACGCAGCAATGGCCTCAATGCCTCGGTATCTGAGATGTCGACCTCGTGCAAGCGTACCTCATCGCGGATTTCCTCGATTCGCCAGTTCTGGTGTGCAGGGTGAACGAGTAGATGAACCTCATGACCATCCTGAAGGATCCGGCGCGCCAGATTAGAACCGATAAAACCGGTCGCTCCGGTGAGGACTGCGCGCTTCATTTGATCGGTTTCCGGCCAACTACGCAAAGATTTCCTAAAGCCACGGACAGCCGGAAACCACCGAGCCGCGTTCCTTTCAGGACTCCCAGCAGTGCTTGCTTGATCGCGCGGGGCATTGGCACCAGGTGCAGGAGGTAACGCACAGAGTAAGTGTTGCGCACCTGTGTGACGGTCAGAACCTCAAATCCATGGTCGGCCAGGATGCGCCGCATCGTCGGCGGACTGTAAAGGTATGTATGCTCAACATCGATGATCGGACTCCGCTCGCCGAGGACTCGGGCGGAAATGGATTGGGCATTGTGATTCAGACAAAGGATCAATCCACCGGGTCTGAGCACTCTCAGACATTCATCCAGGAGCTCTCCAGGCTGCGGGATATGATCGAGGACCTGGAACATGCAGACCATGTCGAATTCCCCGGTCCTGAACAGCCCCGGCCGCATAGTGTCACAGACGATCTGCCTGCTCACTCGATCGCTTGCGCCGCTTGTCGCAGCTTTGCTGGGCTCTACGCCGCGGACCTGAGCAAAACCCTGTTCAATTGCCTCTTCGAGGAAAAATCCATTTCCGCATCCAATTTCCAATAGACGGCCCTTTGCGCCATCGAGCTCCGCAACGGCCTCGTTCAGGTATCGGCCATAAGTGCGTTTGAGGTTGGCGACTTCTTCGTCGTAGGTGAATGTACTTTCGGCATAGAGCTTCTCGATCGTTTCGGTTTTCACCACGGGGTCAGATCGAATCAGACCGCAGGAGTTGCACGTGACCAGACGGTAATGAATTCGGTCGGGAATGCGCCGCGCCGAGAAAACCTTCGGATTGAAGGCTGAGTAGTCGAAGTTGGCGGGGTAAAGTTCTGACGCGGCGTCCAGCGTACCGCAAATCGCGCAGCGTGTGGGATGCAAATCGCCACGCTGAATCACCGCAGTGCTCACTCGGCCGACGGGGTTTCCGCGCGATCCGGGTGATTCAGTATGCTCTCGACGATATAAGGCGGGCGTCGTTTGACCTCGTCATACAAGTGAGCCTGATACGACCCTATGATACTGAGACTCAGCAGCTGCAGGCCTCCGAGGAAAAGCACTAACACGATGAGAGTCGTGAAGCCGGTTGGTGCGAGACCAGGAAAGACCAGACGCAGGAATACCTGGACGACGATACCGACGAACGAGAACGCGACCGTGACCACCCCCAGCCAGGTGATCAAATCGAGCGGGACATACGAGAAGGAAAAGATCGCCCTCCGCGCCCAACCCATATTTGCGAGGAACGAATTGGTCGTCCTTCCAAACATTCTCTCGGGGCGTATGTAAGGGACACCGACTTGTCGAAAGCCAACCCACGCGCGTAGACCGCGCAGGAAACGGTTATTCTCCGGTAGGTTCTTGAGGACTTCGACAACACGACGATCGATCAACGAGAAATCGCCAGCATCGAGCGGAATGGGCACGTACGACGTTGCCCGGAAAAGCCGATAGAATGCCTTGTACGAGAGTTGGAGAAACCGGCTCGCGTTCCGTTTCTCCCGACGGCCATAGACAACTTCGAATCCCTGGAGCCACCTCTCGTAAAACTGTACAATGAGCTCAGGTGGATCCTGAAGATCCCCGTCGAGCAGGATCACAGCATCGCCCGTCGCAATGCGCATTCCACTCGTAAAGGCGCTTTGCGACCCGAAGTTTCGGGAATGAGTGATCACCACTACGGACTTGTCTACGGTCGCCAGGTTCGCGAGAACGTCCGCAGCGTTATCGGGGCTCGCATCGTTGACGAAAATGATCTCGTAGTCGACGCCAAGCTGCCGGAACACGTTCGTGAGTCGCTCATGCATTATCGGAACCGCTTCCGCATCGCCGTAGCACGCAATTACCGCGGAAAGCTTTTTCCTGCCAGGTTTTTCGTGTCCGTAACGATAAGCTTCCGGTACCGCAACCACGGCGCGGTCGGCCGGCACGTCGTTCGAAGCGGATCGTCCCGACGATCCCGTCATGACATTTCGCCAGAGGCTGAGATCAACATCCCTCTCGCCACAGCCGCGAGGCCAGAACCAGAAATGCCGTTCATGTCGTTGAGAAATCGCTCGCTGCCGGTCACCCCGTGCGTCCCGGCGCGAACGCCGCATCGCTCCAACCGACATTTGATCTCACGCTCGGCGATAACCTCTGCTACGAGTGACCCGACCCCGCCAACGCGGTAATGCGCCTCGGCTGTAATTGCGAGCGGAAAGCGCGCAAGCACCGCTGCGAGATCATCGACTGGAGCCGGATTCACAGACGCGACAACCACCACGGCTGCCTCGATTCCTTCCTGCGAGAGCAGATCCGCTGCCGCAACTGCTTCTATTGCAATCGCGCCCATCGCGACGATGACCAGGTCGTCTCCTTCTCTTACGAGTTGAGCACGTCCGAGTTCAAATTCGCCGTGAAGCCCCGGAACCTTGGCCTTTTCGTTCTTGCCAAGTCGGTAGTAGATCGGAGACGAAAGATTCCAGGTTGCGCGAAGGGCGCGATCCGCTTGTTCGAAGTCCGCTGGCGCAATCAGGCACAAATCGGGCTGCATCCTCCACGCGCCAACATCTTCCAGGGCATAGTGAGTAGCGCCGGCACTCCCATATTCAAAGCCACCCCCTACTCCGACTATGCGAACCGGAAGTCGATGTCGAACAGGACCATTGCGAATGAATTCGTACGCGCGAAGGCTGGCAAAGGTGGCAATCGAATACACGAACGGAATGAATCCCGCCTCGGCCAGACCAGTCGCCAGCCCAACCATATTCTGCTCAGCTACTCCGACATTGAAAAACTGTTCGGGATTCGTTTCGGCGAACGTCTCCAGCACCGTGTAGCCGAGGTCGGCGGTCAACAGCAGAACTCGTGGGTCGCTGGACGCCAGGTCTGAAAGCACTCTTATAAAAGTTTCGCGCACCTCAGTTTTCTAACTCTTCGAGCGCGAGACGATAATCTTCGTCCGACATTGGCCAGTAATGCCACTTGATCTGGCTTTGCATGTAGGAGACTCCTTTTCCGAATGTTGTGCGCGCAACAAGCATGTGCGGCGGACCGCTCCTGCCGAGTCGGCCCACAGCCTCGGTGATCTGGCCGACGTCGTGCCCATCGACTTCATGCACGTCCCATCCGAACGCCGACCACTTGGCCCCCATATGTGCAAGGTCCAGGACATCAGCCGTATAGCCGAATGCCTGCTGGCCATTCAAGTCAATGATACCGATCAGATTGGACAGTCGGTGATGGGCCGCGAACATCGCGGCTTCCCAAACGGATCCCTCGTTACATTCGGCGTCGCTCATCAGTACGAAAACTCGTCGTCCGGATTTCTGAAGGCGGGCCGCGAGAGCCGCGCCGGCTCCGATAGAGAGCCCGTGTCCGAGCGAGCCGGTCGCGAAATCGATCCCTCGCAATTCATGCTCTGGATGAACGCCAAGGAAGCTGCCATCCGCGCAGTACGTGGCCAGCTGTTCTGCACTCAGCCACCCGCGAAGTTGGAGAGCTGCATATAGTGCCAGTGCCGCGTGCCCCTTCGACAGAATGAACCGGTCTCGATCTGGATCCTCAGGCGACGCAACCTGCAGAATTCCGCCGTAGAGTGCCGCGAGCAGATCCGCAATGGAGAGCGCCGAACCTATATGACCGACATTCGCTCGCTTCGACTCGCGGAGTACGATATGTCTTATCTGCTGCTGCATGTGGTGCCCGTTTTTTTGAATTGGTCTGCTGTCCGTGACACCCGCCGGAGCAACGATAACCGCTGCGCCCTCTAATTCAATAGTAGCGATGCTCCCGTAGCTCCAACGATGTCCGCTCCCACGCTGTCGCCGTCAGTTCCTGACGGAGGGCTCCGCCTCACCTTCGCGGCATTTGTTGGTCCGCGCCTATCTCGCGATATTGTGCCTCAGCTGCCTACGGTGCTATCGAGTTTTTCTATCACCTGACTGCCAGTTCCCTATCATTTGCCTAGAACAGCTCAGCGGATTCTTCTAGCGGTTACAATCGCAACGCTCGCCTCGATGCTTCCTTCGGCGATTAGCGATTCAATCATAACATGGTATTCGGCTTACTCGATCCTCTTCCTTGGCGATCCATACAAAATGATCGGCCCGGACAAGATTCTCTTTTACAATCTTCCGCTCATCTATCCGATACACCCAGGCCTCTTGTCGCTGCCGCTTGGGTTCCTCTCCGCGGCCGATTTCGCTTCCGCATTCGTCTGGATCTCTGCCTTCATCTTCGTACTCGCGGCAACCCACAAGGACTGGAACCTTGTGCCGGTTATTTTCTCGGCCCCCTTTTTTGTGTCCGCTTATCAAGGCCAGTGGACGATACTCGCAAGCGCGGGATACCTGGTTCCTTCGCTTGCGATTTTCTTTACCGCGAAGCCCACCCTCGGACTGGCGCTCTTCGCGGCGAATCCCTCGAGACGCACAATCATCTCAGCTGTCGGTGGGGGGTTACTTATCGCCTCAATCGGGATGGTGATGTTTCCAGAATGGCCGATTGAATGGTTGAAAATTGTTGGGAGTGCCAGACATCAGTGGATACCGATAATGCATCCCGCAGGGCTGCTGACCGCTTTAGCGTTGTTTCGCTGGCGACGACCGGAGGCGCGGATGATTTTCTTCCTCGCTTGTGTTCCTCAGACAATGCTGTGGTACGACACGCTCCCGCTTCTCCTGGTCGCGCGGACGTTCAGGGAAAGCCTGATCCTTTCGTTCGTGAGTTGGGTGCCGCTTGCGGCCCAGCTTCGGACGGGCGAGTTCGTGCCGATGAATATCACGCAGTACGTACTCTACGGCTTCGTGCCGTCCCTGATTCTCGTGCTCCTTCGCCCGAACGTAGCGCCTGGCGAAATACGTAACGCAGGCCCGCAGGTGCCAGCGCTTTTGAATCGTTTGGCTGGACTTCGCCGACCGCTGTAACCGAAATGGGGCCGTTATAGAGCGCCGCCGTCATCGCGGCGGGATTGCGCGGCCCTCGAGAAAGACCGCACCGCAAGAACGCGCCGCAAATCGGACAACCATGCCGGCAGTTCACCTTCGTTCGGTCGGCGCAGCAGGATGATAAGCGCTGGCAGGCAGGCGAAAACCATCCACTCGAAGCCAACCGGATAGAGTCGCAGAAAGCCGTCACTTCTGCCGAACACCAGCTCGTACGCAACGGGAGCTGAAGTAACCAGCGCCAGAAACAAAGTCTCGCGAAACGTCACGGCGACAAGAAAAAACGGCAGCACGTCGTACCATGCCGCTGTCTGGGGCACACACGCGAGCACGAGTATCAGCCGGGCCTCCGGACGTCTCCATCGCAGGAGCGCCAGGATAGAGAGCCATCCCAACGGCGAAAGGAGCGGCGGAGAATACCGTCTGTCGAGCGGAAGCGAGCCGAGCCAGTCGCCGAGCCACGTTGGCACCAACAGAAAGCCAATCAGCGTCAGCGCTCCACCGCCCAGTAAGGCGATCTTCAGTGTGCGTCCGGATTGATCCGCAGCGAGAATTGCGAGGCCGATGTTCGGCTTAGCCGCCAGGATCCATCCGAGAGCTGGAAGGCACGCCGCAGCGGTGAAGATCGGCGACCATTGTGCCTGATGCACAGCAACAAAGAACGGCACGCTCAGAAAAAGTGGAAGTCGAGACCAACCCAGGGAGGTAAGGCCATACGCCAGGAGGCCGGTAGAAACCCAGACGAAGAGAGTCACTGCGGCTAACTCCCCGAATCCCGCCAGCGGCAGTGCGGCGACCGCCGATGTAATCGGATAGTTGAACACCATGACCGCGTCATACTCGCCGCCCGGTCGGATCACCGTGTAAGGATTCTGACCCTGCAAAAGGGCCTTCCCCGCGAACCAGAAAACGCTGAAGTCGGTATCGGTAACGCCGAATGTTCTGTGGGCCATCAGGGGCATCAGCGCCGCTGCGGTCGCGATCGCCACCGCGACAATTAGTCGAGAGCGGACACTCCGACGGGTCAACTTCGATTGATCGAGCGTTTCCGGCAGGTTTGGCATCGGGCGACAAAACTACGGCGATCAACTACTTCCTGCGCGCCTGACGCTCCCAGAGGGGCGATTACTCGTGCGCGGGCAGGGGCTCCATTGTCTCGGGGTTCACCGGCACCTGTACTTCGTCACGGTAGGGCGACGTCATAAGCACTACGCGCATCCGCGGGAACGCGTCCATGAACGCCATGTAGCAAAGCCCCCATGCGCCAAGCAGGCCGAGTGCAACGCCAGGCTCCCAGACGCCGAACGGAATTCCAGTTGCGTCGGGATAGAGCGATGGATAAACCTCGATATAACGGTGCAGCCAGAGACCAATGAGCGTGCAGCTCGCAAAGAATATCATCGTCGGCAGAAATACTTTCGCCGAGCGCGCCATCAGTCCGAAGAAAGGCGCGAACATGAACGCGACCCCGGTGAGCGTCAGCCACATCCACGGTGCGATCAGCCTCAGGCGCATCCAGTGTGTTTCCTCGCCCATGTTGCCATACCATATGACGAGGTATTGCCCGAACGTCAGATAACCCCAGAACGCAGTGAACGCGAAACACAGCTTCCCAAGATCATGGATATGCTTTTCCGTGATCAGATCGTAGCGATCGAGGTACCGCCGCCACGAAATGGTAAGAATCGTGAAGCTTGCGAGCGCCGTCACCCACCCGCCCATGAAGAACCACCACCCGTACAGGGTGCTCTGGAAATGGATGTCGAGAGACATCGAGAGGTCCCACGACAGCACCATCCAGAAAAGCGCGAACGCCAGCCCGAGAAAAACGGCCAGCTTGCCCTGAAGCGAATGCGTCGAGTGAATCTCGCGCCGCTCGTCTCGGAACCCGCGACGCATCCGCTCGCGAATCTTCCTCGCCCAGCCCGCACCGCCTTCTCCCGAGAGCCCTACGTCGAGTCGAACGCTCGTGTAGATGTACCACAGGCTGAGGCTCGCGATGATCCCGAAAAGAATCAAGTCGCGCGGAATCAGAAACGCCGGATTGAGATATATCTGCTTCTCCGGAATCGGCACCGGCGCGACCGCCCAGGGGAAGATGTGACTCGATCCAAGAAAGATCAGCAGCAGCAGCACGAACGCCACCGGCAGGAACGCGACATAACCCTCGAGGAACCGGATCACCGTTCTCGACCATCGCGCCGTCGTGATGCGCTGGACGGCGACGAACATCACGCCGGCGGACGAAATGCTCGTGAAGTACAGCCAGTTGAACAACAGCGATCGCCAGACTCTGTCGGGTGCCACGAAAATTCCGATGACAAACACCAGCACACCGACGACGGCGAATGCGATGCACAGCGTCCGCAGGCGCGCCGGAAGCGGTCGCGCGGTGCCGGCGAGGATTTCCTCGCGCGACGGCATGTGGAATTCATGGCTCATCGATGCGCTCCAGCGGCAACAGAATCAGGCCGCCGTCGCAGCGTGTCGCCAGCTGCAGCCGGTGCCGATGCATGAGCCGCGGTCGCCTCGCCGATCGCGACCGGCTTCATGAAAGGCGCGGGCCGAGTGGGCGCCGTTCGAGTGGAACCCGGGACTCTGTCGCCGGTGACGCCAGGCGCAGCGAGCGCGCCCGTCGGAACGGTTCTGCCGAGCGCGCCCTGAAGCCCGCGCAGATAATTCACGACGTCCCACCGCTCCGGCTCCTCGATGCGATTGTACGACGGCATCAACCCGCGGCCGTTGCGGATCATTCCGTAGATGTACCCATCGCTGCGTCCCTTCGTGATATCCATCACGAGACTGATTCCGGGCATTCCGAATTTCGTCGCCGGCCCGTCACCCATGCCCTTGTCGCCGTGACACACGGCACAGTTGATCTGGTAATACTTGCGTCCGTTGACGAGCGACTCTTCGCTCACGGCCACGGGGTTCGGAATTCCTGCCATCGAGTCGATTGTCGCCGGCAGAGCAGCATGAGAAACCTGAAATCCGGCCATTGCTGTGCCCGTGACGGGAACGGAGCCCTGTGGGTTGCCACGCGACGGCTTCAGGCTGTCCCTCGCGCTCACCACCTCCCAGGTCCACAGCGACGGCGTGCGCTTGAACTCCGTAAACCATTCGCATCCACCCATTGCCAGAACCATGGGGGCCGCTGCAATCAGAAAGACGGTGCGATGCCTAACGCTCACTGCGCACCTCCACTGCTCCGCTCTCGCGAAGAATCGAGGTCGCCGCCGCCGCATCCGAGGGTGCGCACTCGACCCAGACTCCGTAGTCCCCGTGACTGAACCGCGGGTCGTACCCCACAGTCATCGTCAGTCGAGGGATGCGCGAGTTGATGAACAGTCCGACGACCGTGGACAGCGCGCCGAACAGCACCATCACCTCGAAGCCGAAGATCGTGTAGGGGACCCATGACGCGACCGGCTTGCCTCCCACGACGAGCGGCCAGTAGTCGGATGTCCAGATCGCGATCCAGTATCCACACGTCGCTCCGGCAAGCCCACCGAACAGCGTGAACAGCCGCACGGGACTCGGGCCCGCGTTGATCGCGTGCTCGATCTCATGGCGCGGAGTTGGAGTGTAGACGGTGACTTCGCCGAGCCGCTTCTGCTTCAGCTCCTCGATCGCGTGAACGGTTGCGTCGAGCTCACGAAATGCTCCGAGAATGCCCGGCATTACTCGTACTCTCCCGGCGTGGATGGCTCGAAGTCCACGTGCCGGCCTGCCGGGCCGATGCCGTGCTCATGTCTCGTTCTGAGCTTCGGCGCAATGATCTCCTTCACTTCGGAGATGGCGATCACCGGCAGCTGCTTGATGAACAGCAGGAACCACATCGAGAACCAGCCGAAGCTGCCGGCGAGAATGCTGTAGTCCACCCATGTCGGACGGTAGCTCGTCCACTGCCACGGCTCGAATTCATGCGACAGCGATGGTACTACAATCACGAAACGCTCGAACCACATCCCGATGTTGATCGTGATGGAGATGATGAACAGCCACGTCGGATTCCGCCTCAGGCGCTGCGAGAAGAGCGACAGCGGCAGGATAATGTTGCAGGTGTAGAGAATCGCCGACGCCCACCACCACTGGCCCCAGATGCGGTTAGCGAAGAAGCTCTGCTCGAACTCGTTGCCGCTGAACCACGCGACGAACCACTCCGCCATGTAAGCGCTGCTCACAATAAGCGCGGTGAACAGCGCCAGCTTGGCGGCGGCGTCGAGGTGGTTGAGCGTTACATAATGCTCGAGCTTGAACCATTTCCGGAGTGGGATGATGATCGTGAACACCATCCCGATTCCGGAGTAGATCGCGCCGGCGACGAAGTACGGCGGGAAGATCGTGGTGTGCCACCCAGGCGTCAGCGTCATCGCAAAGTCGAACGACACAACGGAGTGCACCGACAACACCAGCGGAGTCGAGAACGCCGCGAGGAACAGATACGCTCTCGCGAAGTGCCTCCACTCTCGATCCGAGTTTCTCCACCCTAGCGAGAGAACGCTCAGGATCCGCTTGCGAACCGGATTCGTCTCCCGGTCGCGCAGCACGGCGATATCGGGAACAAGGCCCACGAACAGGAACGTCGAGGAAACGGTCAGGTAGGTGAGAATCGCGAAGACGTCCCAGATCAGCGGGCTCTTGAACTGCGGCCATAGGTAGCGCCAGTTCGGGTACGGAATCAGCCAGAAGAATTTCCAGGGGCGGCCAAGGTGCAGAATCGGGAACAGTCCCGCCGTCATGACCGCAAAGACGGTCATCGCCTCTGCGCACCGGTAGATCGACGTCCGGAATCCAGCGCGGAACAGGTATAGAATTGCCGAGATCAGCGTTCCTGCGTGACCGATGCCAATCCAGAAAACGAAAGTGATGATGTAGACACCCCACATCACGGGCGGGTTGTAGCCGGCAACGCCCAGACCGCTGTAGATCTGGTAGCACCACGCCGCGATGCCGAGCAGGAGGAAGAAAATCGCTGTGCCGAGGCCGATGAACCACGCGACCGTGGGATGAAGTGTCGCGGTGATCTCGCGATCTACCTGCTCGTAATCCCGGACCGCCGGAAGCTGAACGTCAGCGGTCGCGATGTTGGGACGCTTGTACCGGTCCTCGCGCTCGTCAAGCGGCCGCACAACGGTCGCCATTATTCCGCCGCCCCCGGTGTCGGGTGCAGGACCTTCTTCAGATACACAACCGCCGTGAACGTGTTGAGCTCCTCGAACACGTGATACGCGCGCCGGTCCTTCACGTTCTTCGCGACCGCCCAGTTCTCATCGGCGGCGTCACCGAATGTTATGGCGCGCGACGGGCAAGCTTCTGCGCAAGCCGTCGTGAACTCGTCCGCCTCGACTCCGCGGTGCTCGAGCGCCGCGACATTCTCGGCGTCCCGGATTCGCTGAACGCAGAAGGTGCATTTCTCCATTACACCCTTGCCGCGCACCGTCACGTCCGGATTGAGCTGCCAGTTCAGCGGCTCCGGAAACGCGTACTGCGCCCGATCCGGCTCACCGTACCCGAACCAGTTGAAGTAGCGCACCTTGTACGGACAGTTGTTGGAGCAGTAGCGCGTTCCGACGCAGCGGTTGTACACCTGCACATTGAGTCCGTCGGGAGCGTGATACGTCGCGTATACGGGACACACCGGCTCGCACGGCGCGTTGCCGCACTGCTGGCACATCATCGGCACGAAGCGCGTGTCGAAATCCGCACCGATGTCCACGGGCTCCGGAGTCATGCCACCGAGCGACACTCCGCCCCCAGGCTCGGCGGCTCCTCCCTCGAAATACCGCTCCAATCTGATCCACGCCATCTCGCGACTGCGCGTGATGTTCGCTCCGAATCCCGTGCGATCGGGCAGGAACACTCCGGTCTGCCAGTCCGCTCCGACCGTTGGAATGTTGTTCTCGGCGTAGCACGCGGTGACACAGGCAGCGCACCCGGTGCAGCGCGCGAGATCGACGGTCATGGCCCAGCGTCGCTTTGCCATCCCGCTCCAGTGGGTCGCGCTGTACATCCCCTTCGCGTTGGATTCGGGATCACCGCGGTCACCTTGCGCATCGTTGGCGACCGGCGCGCGGAGTCCCGGCAGGAATTCGTGGCTCGCGTCGCCCGGGAACTCGTGGTGCGCGTGGGATTCGTGCTCGAGGTCCGCGACAAGAACGGCCTGGCCGATTCCGCGGCCGTGCTGTCGCGCCGATCCTTCGGTGGTGACGATCAGTGAATGACCCGCCGCGACTGAGACATTCGCTTTTGTCGCATAGCTCACCGAGCCCGCGCGATCCTCCACGTACGGGAGCAGATCGAATGCATTGAGTCCCGCTTTCGCGTAGCGACCGGCTGCAGCGGAGTGTCCGCGGCCAGCGGCAATCGCAACTGTATCGGGGCGAATGCCGATGTAGATGAGTGCCGGCGCTGTCAGACTTCCGGCCGCCGTCTGCACCGTGACGTGGTCGCCGTTTGCGACACCGAGGCGCTTCGCTGTCGCAGGATGCATCTCGACTACCGTCTGCCAGCAGATCTTCGTTACCGGGTCGGGAATCTCCTGAAGCCACGGCTTGTTGGCGCCCGCTCCAGTCCCGAGCAGAGGGTGCGGGTACACCATCAGGAAGTAGTCGCCCGTTGTCTGTGCCAATGTCCGTTGGCCGATCGACGCAGCGGCGGCGCGCGCCGCAGGGGTGGCCCCCAGCGTTCCCGCCATGACGCCTTTCGGAAGCCCAGCTGCGAGAGCAGTCGCCCCACCCGGCAGGCGGTTGATGAGCCAGCCGCGGTAGCCGGTTCCCGGCTCGACCGCTGTGCCTGCAGCCGGAGGATTCGAGATCGAAAGCAGCACGTCGGACGTGGCACGCGTGTCGAACACCGGATCCATCGTCGGCTGCTGGAGCGAGATCGTGCCACGTACGGGCTCCGCATCACCCCACTGCTCGAGGGGGTGGTGATCTGGGAGAACGAGATCGGCCATCGCCGTTGTCTCGTCCGGCACGCTCGAGAAGCTCACCTTGAACGGAACTTTTGCCATGGCCGCCGAGAAGCCCGACGATTTCGGCATCGTGTAGGCGGGATTTGCGCCGCGCACCATGAGCATCGGCACTGATCCAGCCTGCATTCGCTGAGCGAGCGCGCGAAGCTGAGAGGGCGAATCCATTCCCTCGAAGCCCAGGATGGCTTCAGCCGGACGCACGGTGCTGCCGACATTCCCCTGCGCCTGATTGAGCGCGTTCGCGGCGAGACAAAGCTCCATCCCATCGGGCGCGCCGCCCGCGGCAAGAACGAGATTCGGCTTCGACGCAGCGAACTCGCGCTGCAGTGAAGCGAGAATTGCGGCGTCGACGCCGCTCGCCTGCGACGCCTGCTGAGGCGTTGCCGACCCCTCGAGAAGAGCCACAATCGACAGCTCGGAGCCGGGCCGCGCGTTGATCCATTGATCCGCGTTCAGACCGGTGAGTGAGCGCCGCGCTCCAACGTATACGAGCCGGGGCGCGGTTTCGATGTTCGCACGCGCGTCAGCGAACGCGAGCTGCTGCGGAACTGCGGCGCCCCACGAGTCGAGAAAATCCGCGCCGACTGCAACAATGAGCCTTGCTGTCGAGAAATCGTATCGCGGCCAGGCTACGCCGTAGCTCTGCCGGTTCGCGGCGATCGCGGTGTAGTCCGCATCGGGATCGTAGCTCAGGGCCGGCGGGATTCCGTAGAAAGCGAGCCACGCGTCGAGAAACGTCCGGAACGTTCCGGTCTCGTGCGCGTTGATGAACGCGGCGTTTGCAGCGCCGCCGCGTGTGCGCAGCTCACCGAGCTTCTGTGTGAAAAGCTGGATGGCTTCGTCCCACGTCGCGCCCTGGAGGCGGCCGCCCTTTCGGATCATCGGCCCGCGGAACCGGTCTGGATTGTACAGCCCCTGCAGCGCGGCCTGCCCGCGCGAGCAAAGCGCGCCGCGGTTGAGCGGATGATCCGGATTCCCCTCGAGCTTGATCGTGCGACCGTCGCGCGTCTCCGCGATCAGTCCACAGCCGGCAGAGCATTCGCGACAAGTCGTGGCGTAATAGGTTGAAACACCCGGCACTGTCTCGTCGGGCGAAACGAGGTACGGGATCAGCTTCTCGACTCGTTCGGACGAGCAGCCGATCATGGTCGTCGCGGCGCCGGTTGCGCCGAGGACTTTCAGGAAATCGCGGCGCTTTACACCGCGCGTCTGCTGCGCGTCCCCGTTCATCGCAGCGCCAGGGTCAGGAGCAGCATCCGATTCGTCGCGCACGTCAGAAGTGACACACCGCGCAATCGTAGCGCGCCTTGAGGGGTGGATTCGACCGGCCCACGTGACAATTCACGCACCATCCCATGTTGAGCGAGCTTGCCTGGGACACCTGTTCCATCTTCTGGACTTCACCGTGGCACGTCTGGCAGGTTACGCCTGCGCTGACGTGCCGCATGTGCGGGAAGTGCACGTATTCCGGAAGCTTGTGGATGCGCACCCACGGCACCGGCTGCTTCTTGTTCCAGTACGAGGCGAGCTTCTGAATCTCGGGTTTGTCGGTGCCGATGACAGTGTGACATCCCATGCATGTTGCAACCGCTGGAAGCCCTGGGTCAGGCGACTTGTTGGCCGTATAGTGGCAGTAGAGGCAGTTCATCTTGAGGTTTCCCGCGGCGTGCCGAGGGTGCGGAAACCGAACCGGCTGTACGGGGCTGTTGCCCTGAGAGGATGACGCACCCGCGTAAGCGGAGAGCATCGCCGCAGCGGCGGCGAGCACGACGAGGCCCGGAATGGCGATCCATCTGCTCCCTACTCTCATGCGCGGCCGGGCTCAGCCAGTTGAATCATTACGTCGGGTTTGTGAAGAATTTCACAAGGTGGAAACGATGGCCGGAATAATGGCGTTGCCGGGTTGCCGTCGCAAGGCGCCCAGCCACTGATCAATTCACTGGGTCAGTGGAGGATTTGCCGGCCTTCACACGCTCGATGGTGCGCATGACTTCGATGGCCATCGCGCGAAGAAGATTCACTTCTCTGGAATCCACCGCCGCCCGAAACACGATCGACCTGAGGGTCCGCATCACATGCTCGCTGCTGCGCGTCTTGAAGAATGCAATTGCCTCGAGAGATCGCGCGGCGTCGGCGAACAGCAGCTCGTACTGCTCGCCCGTGGGAGGATCGATCGCATGTCGCGGTGGGGCGAGCTCGCGGGTGGCGTCACCGGAAGCAAGGTGCAGCTCATAGAGCGCTATCAGCACTGCCTGGGCCAGGTTCAGCGATGCGTATCCGGTGGTCGGTATCGTCACGACGAGATGCGCGCGGTCGAGTCCGTCGTTTGGAAGTCCGCTGTCCTCACGCCCGAACAGAATGGCGACCGGTCCACGGTCGGCGAATCCAATGAGGTCCGTTGCCGCAAACGCCGGCGCCACGACTTCGCGCTTCGCCGCTCGTCTCCGCGCCGTGAATCCCGCCACGCGAACGCAGTCGGCCAGCGCCTCGTCGAGCGTCTCGAAATGCTGAATTGCGTTGATGATGTCCTGCGTGTCGTGCGCGACACCGATCAGGCGGTAAGGGTCATAGGCGACGGGTCGTACGAGGCGGAGAGCGGATACGCCCATGTTCTTCATCGCGCGGATCGCAGCAGCAATGTTGATGGGATCCTGCGGCTCGAACAGGACGACGTTCACGGCCGCCAACCGGGGAGTCGTGCCGCTCATAACGAATGCCGGCCCCGAATGCGACGCGTGACGCGCACTCGGGGCCGGCAGCTCGGCTTTAACTCAGGCGACAGGCCGGCCCGTGATGAGGCGATAAATGATCACGATCACGGCGATTACGAGAAGCAGGTGAATCAGACTTCCACCGACGTTCACCACAAAGAATCCAAGAATCCACAGGATGAGCAGAACCATCGCGATCGTCCACAGCATGTAAGCATCCTCGCTAAGGGTTGGCCCGCGATCACGCGGTGTGCCCATCCTCTTGGCAACTGTCGTACCGCTTCCCTACCTCGGCGCGCGCTCCACAAAAGTCCCCGGGTCACGCTTCGGCGGATGCTCCTCATGCAATGCCTGGCGCCCGAGGAGGATTCGTGTCGCCCGCACATCGTGGCCGATGTCGAGCAGAA